>CAMUZL010000017.1 GCA_947165185.1 uncultured Selenomonadales bacterium | reverse complement strand
CTTTTGGGAAAATTCTTGCCCATTATAGCATTAATGACTTTTAACGTCGACAAAATTTTAAGGGACAAGGGAGAAGGGGGAAGGGACAAAATTTTTTTCGCGGGCAAGTTCATTACGCATTAACAAAAAAATTCCCCGCCGTTCGTGACGAGGAACTTTTTTGTTCAAGCAGAAACTCAGTCCATTTTTTTGCCGAAAATTAATTTGTCGAGCAAACCGATGAGCTGCCCGATTTCCGGCTTGGAAATTTGCGCACTGGCACCGAGTGATTCGCCCTTCAAGCGCATTTCTTCGTTAATCAGCGACGAGAACAGGACGAGCGGAACATCCGCAAGCCGTTCGTTTGCGCGCACGAGTTTCAAAAGTCTGTGACCGTCCATTTTCGGCATTTCAACATCCGAAACGATTATGCCGACGTGTTCGGAAATGTCGCCTTCCTTGCCCGCAAGCCCGCGCAGATATTCCCACGCGTCCGCACCGTTGCCGAAGTCGCGAACGAATCTGTAACCCGAATCGTGCAACGTGGTGACGAGCAAATCGCGAAGCATGGGCGAATCTTCCGCAACAACGACGTGAATATCCGAGCGTTGTGCTCTGACATCTGCGGCGGCGTCCTCGACGGTCGTAAGTTTCGCGTTAATTTCGGGATTAATCTCCGCAATAATCGTCTCGAAGTCCAAAAGCAAAACAATTCTGTCGGGCATTTTGATTATGCCGACAACGCGGCTTTGGTCGCCGACTTCGGGCGAAGGCTCCATGTCTTTCCACGAAATGCGGTGAATGCGCGAAACATTTTCGACAAGGAAGCCGATATCGTAGTTGTTGATTTCCGTGACGATAATATTTTTTGCGTCGTCGCCGTTTGCCACGTTCAAGCAGCGCGGAAGATTTACCAGAGGAATTGCCTTGCCACGCAGAGTGAAAAGCCCGTCGATATACGGATGAGCTTGCGGCATTGCGGTGACGGGCGCACGCTGAATAACTTCACGAACTTTCGCAACGTTTATCCCGTAATTTACCTTGCCGATGCTGAACTCGACTATTTCAAATTCGTTTGTACCGGTCTCAAGCAGAATACCCTTTTTGTCGCCGGCAGTTTCGTCGCCCTTGCGTACTTTGTCGTTTGCCATTAAATCCGCCTCCAAAAGTCTTGTATGCGTAAATTCTTGTGCAGTGGATTTTTCGACGAAAAATTTTTCAATCCTTCAAAGGCGCGGCAAGTCGACAAAAATTTTCGTGAAGTCGTGAGGCGGCGCGTTGCCAAAAATTTTCGTGACAATGATAAAAATTTTTTAATCGGCGTCGGCAAGTTCGTCGGCTTTGTCGAAATCGTTTTGAGCCGCGTCGTTGTCGCCGAGTTGCTCATAACATTCGCCGCGCATTTTGTAAGCGTCCGCGTCGTCCGGCTCAAACTCAATGTACGCGTCAAAATCCGCAATCGCCGAATCGTATTCGCCCAAACTTTTGTAAGCCATGCCGCGATTGAAATAAGCGTTGACATAATCCGAATTGAGTTCAAGGGCTTTGTCGTAATCGGCAATCGCCTGCTCGTATTGCTTTAATTCGTTGTAAGCGTTGCCGCGATTGTAGTAAATCCCCGCATCATTCGGGCTGAGCTGAACGGCTTTGCTGTAATCTTGAATCGCCCGCTCGTATTGTCCGAGAGTTTTATAAACGACACCGCGATTGTTGTAAGCAAAATCATCGTTCGGATTTAGTTCGATTGACTTGTTCAAATCGCGAAGAGCGTTTTCGTTTTGCTCCAAGGAACTGTAAGCCGTGCCGCGTCCGTAGTAAGCAAGCGCATTGTTCGAGTCAAGTTGAATCGCCTCGCCGAAAAGTTTTATCGCGCCGTTTGTGTCGCCGTCCTCTTCAAGCTCCCAGGCCTCTTCGACTTTTTGATTCGACATAAATTTATTTTCTTCGGAGGCGAAACCCTGCGCGATTTTTTCACGTTCGCCCGCTGACGACGCGGCGGCAAGTTGGCGTTTCAATTCGGCAATTTGGCGTTCCTGTTCGGCGTTGGCCTGTTGCAGTGCCTCCATTTGTTTGACGAGTTGCGCACGTTCGCCGGAAGATTTTTTCATCCACTTGAGCACGTCTTCGCTGTCGATTGAAACTTTAACAGTCACGTGAATTAAAACGCCTTCGAGGTTGTCGAGTTCCTTGAGCGGCGCAAATGTCGGGTCTTCGAGCAATTTGACGATGCCGCCCGTCATGGTGATGATTTCGTCTTTGGTGACCATCATGTTGGCGACCTGCGTTGTCGACTCGACGAAAGTGCCCGCCTGTTCGCAAGCGTTGCGCATTGCGTCGGCTTTGGCGCGTTCTTTGGCGACGCCGAGATTTTCGCCCTCGCTCATGATATAAGAGCCTTCGCCCGTGTAAGTTTGAATTTCGGCGTTTGCGGTCGGCGACGCAAAAAAAATCGTGCCCGCGAAAAGAATCGGCGTTACTCGGCGAAAAAATTTTTGTAAGTTCATTTGATGATTCCTCCTTCGTGCCCGCGTGTTCGTCACGATTAAAATTTTTCCTGTCGACAACAAAAACTGCAGTCAAAATTCAAAAAGTGCAGTTCAAAATTTGCGGAGACATTCGCGCACGAGAAGCATTAATTCAATCACCGCCAACGAAAAAGGCAACGTGACGTTGCATCCGGTTGACGCTTCGCGTCCTTGTCGCAATTCAAATGTCGTCAATGCGCCGTGATGTTCAGAAAAATTTTTCGCGAACTTCAAGCATTAATTCAATCACCGCCAGAGAAAAAGTTTCTCGTTCAAATTCTCGCGGCGGCAAAAATCTTTCGACGAAATTTTTTGCGTCACCTGCGCCGAAAAATTGTCGACCGAGCGCGTAAAATCCGAACGTCACCGCGACGACGGCGGAAATTATCCACGGCACGGCGACAAAAATTTTTTTCACGACGAATTGAATCGCAAGCCCCGCCGCAACAAGCGCGTATAAAAAAATTTTCGGCGTCAATCTCACGGCGAAAACAAAAATCATTGCGACAAGCACGAAAGAAATTATTGCGACAAGCATGGCAATCGACCTCCCCGAAATTTTTTCCGAGCGTATCACGAAAACTTTAAACCGTCATGAAGATTTTTTCTGTTTCAGTTGCAGGAACAAAATCGCGGGTTACTTTTAGAAAGTAACCAAACCGTTGACGCGACGAGACTCCAAATTTTTCAAGCGCTCTCGCCGCGTTCCGACGTGAAAAATTTCCGTCAAGATTTTTTCTGTTTCAGTTGCAGGAACAAAATCGCCGCAAAAATCGCGACGCCCGCAATGTCCGTTGCAATGCCGGGTTTAATCATCATCAAGCCGCCCGCGCCCAAAATTATTCGTTCGACAGTTTTCAGCGGGGCGGCAAGATAACCGATAAGCGACGAACTTAACGCAACCATTCCGACAATCGCCGTCAAAAGCGCAAGACCCAATCCGAGTGTCACGCCGTCAATCAAAAGCAATTCGGGGCTTAACACGAACATGTACGGAATTATGAACGCCGCGATTGCAAGTTTCGACGCGTTGATTCCCGTCTTGAGTGCGTTGCCGCCCGAAATGCCCGAACCCGCGTAAGCCGCCAATGCGACGGGTGGAGTCACGTCCGCGATTATTCCGAAGTAAAAAACAAACATGTGCGCCGCAAGAATCGGCACGCCCATTTGAATCAGCGCGGGAGCCGCTATCGTCGACGTGATGACATAATTCGCCGTTGTCGGGACGCCCATGCCCAAAATTATTGCGGTTATCATCGTTAAAAACATGCTGGGCAAAATTAATCCGCCCGACAAATCCAAAAGTGCAGACGCCAATTTCAAACCGACGCCCGTTTTCGTCACGACGCCGATAATAATTCCCGCCGCCGCACACGCAACCAACACGCCCAAAACATTTCTCGCGCCAGTTTCCAAACCTTTGACGATTTCGGCGGGCGACATGCGCGTTGATTTTTTTATCGCCGAAACCAAAATCGACAAAATTATCGCGACCAACGCCGCACGCATCGGAGTGTAACCGCTCACGAGTAACCAGACGATTACAATCAACGGAATTGCCAAATGTCCACGCGTCCGCAAAAGTTCACCGAGTTTCGGAAGTTCTTCGCGTGGCAGTCCGCGCAGATTGTTTCGTTGCGCCTCGAAGTGCACGCCGAGCCACACGCCCGCGAAGTACAGGAACGCCGGAATTACCGCCGCTTTGACGATCTCGACGTAAGGCACGCCGACGAATTCCGCCATCAAAAAAGCCGCCGCGCCCATGACGGGTGGCATCAGTTGCCCGCCCGTTGACGCCGCCGCTTCGACCGCGCCCGCAAAATCTTTGTGGTAGCCGAGTTTTTTCATCATCGGTATCGTCAATGAACCCGTGCCGACGACGTTCGCGACGCTTGAGCCTGAAACAGTTCCCATCAATCCGCTCGACAAGACCGCAACTTTCGCGGGGCCGCCGCTCGCCCAACCGGCAATCGCATTCGCCGTGTCGATAAAAAATTTTCCGAGTCCCGTGCCTTCCAAATACGCGCCGAACAAAATAAACAAAAATATGAACGTCGACGAAACGCCCAGCGGGATGCCAAAAATTCCTTCCGTCGTGAAATAAACGTGGCTGACGAAATAATCAATCGTCAAACCTCGGTGAGCCAACACGCCCGGCATATACGGCCCCGCGAACGCGTAGACGATAAAAAATAACACGACGCAAACCATCGGAATTCCGACGACACGCCGCGCCGCTTCGATAACCAAAATTATTCCGAGCGTGCCGACTAAAACGTCCGTCGTTGTCGGAAGTGCCGCACGCAAAATTAATTCTTTGTAATTCGTCACAATGTACAGCGGAGCCGCCGCGCCCAAAATTGCAAGTGCGCCGTCAAGCGGGTGAAGTTTATCGCGCCGCCAAGATTTTTTCGTCGGGTACAGCAAGAACACCAAACACAGCCCGAAACTCAAATGAATCGAACGCTGAATCTGCGCGTCAAGCAGTCCGAAACTCGCCGTGTAAATTTGGAACAGCGAAAAACAAATCGCCAGCGCGGAAATTATTTTCGCCGGCACGCCGACATATTCCATCGTGTTTGATTCGGTGTCGTACTTCTTTAAAACTTCGTCAGCCGTCATCTCTTTTTGTTCACTCAATGCGTCCACGTCCCCCGTAAAAGTTTTTGTAAAATTTCGCGCCGCGCCGTCAAAATCCTGCGCGGCAGAAAATGCAATGCGTAAATCCGGCCGTTATCCTTGACGGTTTCTGAATTCCGCTTGATTGCAACAAAAAAAATTCCCCACACGTTGCAGGGAAAAATTTTTCACGCCATAATTTTGGCAAGCAATTTCATGTTCAAATTTTCGCGGACGACTTTGGCAAGACGTTCGTAATTTTTTTGCTTTTCGGCGCGGAAGTTGCGAATTTTTTCGAGCGGCGGCAAATTTTTCTTTCGTCGCACGGCGTTTAAAAATTTTCGTCTGAAGTCGTCGTTGTCAAAAATCCCGTGCACATACGTCCCGAAAACATTTCCCGCCGAAATAATTTTTTCGCCGCGCAGATTTGTTTCGCCGCTGTGAATTTCGCCACTTTTAAAAAGTGGACAAACAGCTGACGCGCCGTCATCGTTCAAAAGCTTTAATCCATCGCCGCGTTTGAATTCGTCTATAATTTTCGTTAAGCCCGCGTGAATTTCGTAGCCGTCAAGATTTTCCGAACGAATTCGACTGCCCAAAAATTCAAAATCAACTGCGGGCACCGTGACTTGTCGCGTGAGCTTTTCGGCGGCGAAAGTCGTTTCAAGCGGCAACAAAGCCAGTCCGTCAAGTTTCGCGTGATTCGATTCGGTTTGGAGCGGGTCGAAAATTTTTCTGCCGAGCATCTGAAATCCGCCGCAAATGCCGACAATCGCCGCGCCGTCAACGTGACGTTGCAAAATTTTTTCGGCGAAATTATTTTCGCGCAGATAAATCAAATCTTCGGAAGTGTTTTTACTGCCGGGCAAAATAATTACGTCCGCCGCGTCGAGTTCTTCAGGCGTCACCGCGTAAAATAATTTTACGTCACTTTCGCCCGCGAGACTGTCAAAATCCGTGAAGTTCGAGAGTTTGCCGAGCCGCACAACTGCAATCGAAATTTCGCCGTCCGAAGAAATTTTATCGTCGAGCGAAACGCTGTCTTCGTCGTCAATGCCGAGCTTGCTGATGTGCGGAATAATTCCGAGCACGGGCTTTTGAGTTTTGCGCTCCAAAAAATCCACGGCGGGCAAAAATAAATTTACGTCGCCGCGAAATTTGTTGATGACGATACCTTTGACAAGTTCGCGTTCGTCGTCGTCCAAAAGTTCAAGCGTGCCGACGATTGACGCCAGACAGCCGCCGCGATCGATATCCGCAACCAAAATCACGGGCGCATTTAAAAATTTCGCGACGCGCATGTTGACAATGTCGTTTGCCTTGAGGTTGACTTCGGCGGGCGAGCCGGCACCTTCGATAACAATCGTGTCGAATTCGGCGGAAAGTTTTTGCAGAGCGGCTTTGACCGCGTCGAAAGCTTTGAGCGAGTAACCTTGATGATATTCGGCCGCGCTCATGACGCCCACGGGTTTTCCGTTGATGATGACCTGCGAACTTTGATTGCCCGTCGGCTTGAGCAAAACGGGATTCATTTCGACACGCGGAGCAAGTCCCGCCGCTTCGGCCTGCGCGACTTGTGCACGACCCATTTCAAGCCCGTCCGCCGTCACGAAAGAATTCAACGCCATATTTTGCGCTTTGAACGGGGCAACGCGTCGACCTTCGCGGAAAAAAATTCGGCACAGCGCGGTTGTCAAAATACTTTTGCCGACGTGTGAGCTTGTGCCTTGGAACATTAGATATTTCGTCATTGTCTCATAACCTTTTCAAACCGAAAAAAATAATCGCCGTCGGGCAAATCTCTGCCGCCTTCGTAACCTTCGTCGGGTTCTTCGTGACGCGGGTTGAAAAATTCCACGATGTGAAAGCCGCATTTGTTGATATAAAAATGCAGGTTGCGTTTTTCAAAATAGGGCGTCGCCGTCTCCCAAATTTCAGTTTCGGGAAAAAGTTTTTCAATCGCCTGCCACGCTTCAAAGCCGATGCCTTTGCCGTGACAATCGACGTTGACATAGAACAAACTCAAATCGTTGCGATTGTTTGGGCGAATCACCACGACCGCGCCGCCGACAATTTTCCCGTCGCTGACAATGTTAAAAATCTGCGCACCTTTTTCGGCAAAAGATTTTTCCACGTCCGAACGAGGGATAACTTCCTTTCCGTCGTCGCCGAATTCTTCGACAACAGCTTTTTTGAAAGCGGCTTGAATGTTGACGATAAAATTTTCGCGTTCGTCGTCGCGTGTCGGAATCAGTTCAATCATAAAATCACCTCTGAAAAATTTTTTCACGCATAAGCGCGGCAGTAATTTTTAAAAATTTTTGTCGCCACGGCGCGTCAACTGTCCCCCGCTTTTAAATCGACTCGGAAATTTTTTTCACGTCGACGGCAATACCCGCGACCGTAAAAAAAACTTTTTCGGATTCGGCGGCAAGCATTTGATTGGCAATTCCCGCCAAGTCACGGAAACGCCGCGCCAATTTGTTTTCGGGGACAATGCCGGCTCCAACTTCGTTTGTGACGAAAATTATTGTCGCGTCGGAATTTTTTGCCGCGTCAATTAAATTTTGAATCAGTCTGCGCAGATTTTGATACAAAAAATTTTCGTCGTCAAGTTCCGCCGCACAGATGAAGTTGCTGACGTAAAGCGTGACGCAATCGAATAAAATCGCGTTAAAATTTTCAGCCGCGAACGAAATAGATTTGTCGGCATTAAAAGGCGATTCAAACGTCAACCAATTTTTGCCGCGCCGCTCTTTATGAACTTTGACGCGATAAGACATTTCGTCATCAAAAATTTGCGCGGTCGCAATGTAAGCAGCCCGCCCGTCGCCGATTTTGAGCGCAAGTTTTTCCGCGAACGAACTTTTTCCGCTTCGTGCCCCGCCGGTCACCAAAATAATTTTGCCCATGCAGTCAACCTCCGAAAAAAATTTAATATTCTACTTGAGTGGCAATAATCCCTACTTAGCGGCGGAAAAAATTTGACTAAGATTAAGCCGTGCAGTATAATCAGCGCGTAAAATTGGAGGCTTCCGACAGCTAAAGAAAAGTTATAAAAATCCTCTAAAGTCTTATTAAATTTAGGAGGTGAAAACCGTTACTGAAAATCTTTATGTTGACCATGACTGCTCCACACTGTATAATTCCGACCGTTCTTTGAAAAGTTGGGGTATGCGGTTGGCAACTCGTGTTCGTTGTTGTCGTAAAACCCTGAGCGCAGGAAAACGAAAATGTAGGAAGTTCCACGTACAAGGAAACCTGCATGTGTACCCGTTCGTTAGCGGGGAATTCAAGCCTGTGGAGCGTTATACCAAACGTGATGAGCCTGTCAGCAATGACGGTGGAAGCGGACGCGTTGAAGCAGGAATGGGACATAAGAGTTTACAACTTTTTGTAAGTTCTCAGTAACGGGCGTGAAATGAAATCGAACGTTGAAAATGCTTTTGAAGCCGAAATCGCCGATGAGTACGCCAAATATGAAACGCTCACCGACGAACAACTTATTGTCGAAATCAAAGAAAACGATAACACCTCCGCGCTTGATTATCTCATTCACCGCTACCGCAGTTTCGTTCGTGCAAAAGCGCGTTCATATTTTCTAATCGGTGCCGACCGCGAAGACATTATCCAAGAAGGTATGATCGGTTTTTATAAGGCGGTGCGCGATTTCAAAAGCGATAAGCTGTCGAGTTTCCACGCCTTCGCGGAACTGTGCGTCACGCGCCAAATTATCACGGCGATAAAAACCGCCACGCGTCAAAAGCATATCCCGCTGAACTCTTACATTTCGCTGAACAAACCGATTTATGACGAAGACTCAGACCGAACGCTTTTGGACGTAATCAGCGGCGTGAAAGTTGCCGACCCCGAAGAATTAATCATCAGCCGCGAAGAATTTTTGGCGATTGAAAAGAAAATGTCCGAAATCTTGAGCGAGCTTGAGTGGCAAGTTTTAATGGCGTATCTCGACGGAAAATCTTATCAGGAAATCGCGGCGAGCTTGAATCGTCACGTGAAATCAATCGACAACGCGTTGCAACGGGTGAAACGAAAACTCGAACGCTACGTTGCCAGCCGCGGCGAATCGATTGACATCAGCACGGTTTATCGCGGCTTGTCCACGCTTGACCGACAAATGAAATCCACCGCCACAGCACGCGGTTAGACGTTCCCCGCGAACGTCTTTTTTCGTTGGGAGGTAACGCACTTGATTTTCAAAAATCGGCGACTCAATGTCCAAAAAATTTTGCAACACGGCTTCATTCGCGACGGAGAAATTTTCCTTCGCCGCGAAAAAATTTTTAACGACTTCACGGAGGAAATTATAATCGACGCGGGCGGCAATGTCACGACAAAAATTTTCGACGCGGACGGCGAAATTTACACCTTGCATCTCGTCGAAGGCGCAAGCGGCAGTTTCGTCGGTTCCGTCAAAGCGGCGCACGAAAAAATTTTGAGCGAAGTTGCTGTGAATTGTTTCGACGAAAAAATTTATTCCGGTGAGCAAGCGTTGAAACTTGTCGAACTGATTCGCGAAAAATTTTCGGACGTGCCGGAATTTCTCTGGGAAAAATTTCCGAATTACGCGGTCTTTCGTCGCGGAGACAATCGCAAGTGGTACGCCGTGATTATGGTCGTGCCGCGAAATAAATTGCAACTTTCGGGCGCGAATGAAGTTGAAATTTTAAATCTGCGCGTCGAGCCTGAGGAATTGAATCGAATTGTCGACGGTGAAAAGTATTTTCGCGGCTGGCACATGAACAAAAAAACTTGGATGACTTTGCGATTGGATGGCGTGTTGTCGTTCGCGGAAATTTCTGCGCGACTTGAGCAAAGTTATCGCTTCGCCGCACGAAGAAAAGGGACAAGGGAGAAGGGACAAAGGAGAAGGGAGAAGGGAGAAATTTTTAATCCCCTTCCCCCTATTCCCTTCTCCCTTCTCCCTATCCATGGCAGGATTTTTTTTTTGTTGCCCGAATCAACGCAAGCAAAGGAGGCTTTTTAAATGACAATCATCACTAAAGACGGAAGTTTGGCGGAAGTCGACGGCGCGGAGGCTCTTCACGCGCTGCGTCACACCGCGTCACATATCATGGCGCAGGCGATTAAACATCTCTACGGCGGCGCGGACGGCAAAGGCGTGCAACTTGCAATCGGCCCGTCAATCGAAACGGGATTTTATTACGACATCGACACGGAGAAAAAAATCACCGACGAAGATCTTGCCGACATTGAACGCGAAATGAAAGCCATCGTCAAGCAAAATCTTAAACTCGAACGCTCAACCTTGAGCCGTGCCGACGCGCTGAAAAAATTTTCCGACGAGGGCGAAACTTACAAAGTCGAATTGATTGAAGCTCTGCCCGACGACGCGGAAATTTCTCTGTTCACGCAGGGCGACTTTACCGACTTGTGCGCGGGGCCGCACGTTCAATCCACGGGCAAAGTCAAAGCGTTCAAACTCATGAGCATTGCGGGCGCGTATTGGCGCGGCGACGAACACAACAAAATGTTGCAACGCATTTACGGCACGGCTTTTGAGTCGAAAGAAGAACTCAAAGATTATCTGCACATGCTTGAAGAGGCGGCGCGCCGCGACCACCGCAAACTCGGCAAGGAATTGGATTTGTTCAGCCTGCACGACGAAGGCCCCGGCTTCCCGTTTTTCCACCCGAACGGCATGGTCATTCGCAACGAGCTGATAAATTATTGGCGCGAAGTTCACCGCCGTTACGGCTATCAGGAAATCAAGACGCCGATAATTTTGAATCGCAAGCTGTGGGAGACTTCCGGTCACTGGGATCACTACAAAGAAAATATGTACTTCACGAAAATTGACGAGGAAGATTACGCCGTCAAGCCGATGAATTGCCCGGGCGGTATGCTGGTTTACAACACGCACGTTCACAGCTATCGCGATTTGCCGTTGCGTTTGGGCGAGTTGGGACTTGTTCACCGTCACGAAAAAAGCGGCGTGCTTCACGGCTTGTTCAGAGTGCGCAACTTCACGCAGGACGACGCGCATATTTTCATGACGCCCGCGCAGGTTGAGCCGGAAATTCAAAAAACGATTGATTTGTTCGACGAAGTTTATAAAACTTTCGGGCTGACGTACAAGGCGGAACTTTCCACGCGTCCCGATAATTCAATGGGCGACGACGAAACTTGGGAACTTGCGACCGACGCGCTCCGAAAAGCTTTGGAACATCGCGGGCTTGAATACGTCATCAACGAGGGCGACGGCGCGTTTTACGGCCCGAAAATTGATTTCCATTTGAAAGACTCAATCGGGCGCACGTGGCAGTGCGGCACGATTCAGCTGGATATGCTCCTGCCCGAAAAATTCGACTTGAATTACATCGGCGAGGACGGCGAAAAGCATCGCCCGATTATGGTTCATCGCGTCGTTTACGGATCAATCGAACGCTTTATCGGCATTTTGATTGAAAATTACGCGGGCGCATTCCCCGTGTGGTTGGCTCCCGTGCAGATAAAAATTTTGCCCGTCACGGACGCGCACGCCGATTTTGCACACGAACTCAGCAGAAAATTTTTCGAGCTGAATTTCCGCGCAGAAGTCGACGACCGCAACGAAAAAATCGGCAAGAAAATTCGCGACAGTCAAGTCAATAAAATTCCTTACACGATTGTTGTCGGCGACAAGGAACGCGAGACGGGAATTTTGCCGATTCGCAAGTACGGCGAAAAAGATTCCGTCAACATGAGCACGGACGATTTTATTGCTTACGTTCAAGAAAAAATTTCCACGCGTGACCAAACGTTTTAAGTCGAAAATTCTATGGCATAAACAACGGACATTTGTCGTCGTAAAAATTTTTGCGGCGACGATTTTTTATTGATGGTGACGACATAAAAAATATCTTCGACGAAACGAATCTGCGCGGGCTGAAACTTCGCAACAGAATTTTTCGGTCGGCGACGTGGCTTGGTGCTTGCGATGACGACGGAAATTTGTCTGCGGAAATTTTTCGGACATATGACGAACTTGCGACGGGCGGTGTCGCGGCAATCGTCACGGGAATTACAACCGTTTCGCCGCATGACGCGTTGATTGACGGCATTGCGCAATTTCACGGCGACAAATTCATTTCGCAACACAAAACTTTGACGGACACCGTTCACGCTCACGGCGCGAAAATTTTTCTGCAGGCGGCGTTGGTCGATTCGGTCTTCCCGATTGACGGCGAACTTTATCGCGTGCCGATTAATCTGCTGACCGACGAAAATATTTCCGAAGTCGTCGAACTGTTCAAAGCGGCGGCGATTCGTGCGAAGTCTGCGGGTTACGACGGCTTGCAAATTCACGCGGCGCACGGATTTTTTTTGAGCCGATACATAAATCACGATACAAAAATTCTCGGCGACATTCTCGACGCGATTCACGACGTTGATAAAAATTTCTGCGTCACGGCGAAAATCAACGGCGAACATTGCATTGACGCTTGTCGAATCATGGCGGCGCACGGACTTGACGCAGTCGAAATCAGCGGAAATTACACGTCCCGCGACGCAAAACCATTCGTCAACGAAGCGTACTTCAAAAATTTTGCCGTCGCCGTGAAAAGTTCCGTCCCGAATTTGCTCGTGATTCTCGTCGGCGGACACAGGAGCGTTGAGACGATGAATCAAACTTTGAACGAGACCGGCGTTGAATTTCTGCGCCGACACCGCGAAATTCAACCGATAATGTAAGTTTACGTCAAATATTCCCAATGATAGCCGCCAGCAGTTTTTCTATTGCCGCGACAAACTTCACCGATATTCGCACAGGAGATGTTTTTAATTATTCCTGCAAGTTTTATGGATTTAAAATGCTCTCCTGTTTCAACGCAACGAACAGCCCTTTCTCGCGGAAGTAAATCTTGTATTGTGAGTACTTTTGCAGGGCGTTGTTCATCTACAAATTCCCAGTGATAGCCACCTGCAGATTTTGTAACTCCGCGACAGGCTGCACCGACACGATCATTGGAAATATTTTTGATTTTGCTTGCAATCATCGCCGAGGGAAAAATTTCGCCTGTTTCAATACAACGAACAGGTTTTGCCCGTGTTTTTCGTGATTTTTGTTTGGATTCTTCACTCAATGGCGAATCAACGAACTCGAATTTGAATCCGCACCTTGGCGTAATCGTTTTACCTTGACATGAACGCCGAATTGCAGCTCTGCTTATACCGAAGTGCCGCGCCGCCGAACCGACGGATAAAAAAATTTCGCCGGTTTTCAAGCAACGGATTTCACGACGTTGAGGCTCGTTAGTGAGTATTTTTTTCACAGTTTCAGCCGACAAACGCCGTCCGCAAACACCTTCGCCGCCGTTAGTTAAGTTGTAGCCGTTCGGAGCTTTGGTGTTGAGTTTTGCAATCCAGTAGCGTTCGCGTTCGTCGAGTTGTTCTTTAGTCGAGCACTCTTCCAAGATTTCTATTTTGAAATTTTCTAAGCCGTATTTGTCTATTGCTTGCCCGATGTAAAATTTTTTCTTTAGTTTGTGATCGTAAATCCGAAATCTGAGTTGCTGAATCGTCTGTCCCACGTACTGTTTGCCGTTTATGAGATTCGTGAGCAGATAAATCACCATCGATTTTTTCAAAATGTCGTCGTCCACAACATTCGCCTCGCTTTGTTGACCTCAAGCGTAAGGTTTGGTAGAATTTGCAACGAAAAACCTTGCTTGCGGCGAAATTTTTCTTGTTCAAGACGAATTTTACCACGCGACAGGGTTTTTTACAATTAAATTTCCCATTGAACACTCGGCGGGATTTTTTTGCAGGAAAATTAGCGCGTCGACCAAAATATTTCAAAAAATCATTGACGACACGGGCGAAGAACTTTTGCGTCGACACCGCGAACAAAATCCGATTATGTGAGGTGAATTCTCGTGGATTACAACTGAGCAATTTACCGCCCGCCGATTGAGTCGAATACCTTGCTGTTGCCCGTCACGGAGGGTTGCAGTCACAATGCCTGCCGTTTCTGTTCGATGTATCACGGCGTCAAGTTCCGAATTCTTTCCGACGAAGAAATTTCCGCGTGGCTTGAAGAAATTCGCGAGGCTTACGGCTACTTCAGCGAAAAAATTCGCCGCGTGTATTTGGTCGGAGCAGACCCGTTTGCAATTTCCGCCAAACGTCTCGAAAAGATTATCGCGCTGACGAAAAATTTTCTGCCGAATATCGAAGTCGTCACAATGTATGCCGCCGTCCGAAACATTATGAGCAAGACCGACGCGAATTTGATTCGGCTTCGTGATTTGGGCGTCAACGATTTGTATGTCGGCGTGGAGTGCGGGCTTGACGACGTACTGAAGTTTTTGAATAAGGGCAACACCGTCGCCGATATTCGCGCTCAATGCGGCAGGCTCAACGATTTTGGAATTCGGCACATGGATATGTTGATGCTCGGCACGGCGGGCAAAGGTCGCGGCGTCGAATGCGGAATTGCTTCGGCTCAACTCGTCAACGAACTCAAGCCCGACACGATTTTGATTAACACGATGACGGCTTTCCCCGAAACGAAACTTGCGGACGACGTTAAATCGGGCAAATTTGTTCCCGCCGGCGAAAAAGAAATCCTCACCGAAGAAAAAATTTTTCTGGAGAATCTCGACTTGCCCGAAACTTATTTTTGGGCGGCGCACGCAATGGACTCTGTGCGAATTGCGGGAGTTATCGGCGAAAGTCGCGAAAAAATGTTGCAAACTCTCCAACACGCGATAGACACGATTGACGAAGAACATTTCGCCAAAACTTTTCGTCGCGAGCACATTTGAAATTGTCTACTTCCCTGTCGACAGGCAGGAATTTTTTTTTGTCGGCAGAAACAGTCAAGCAACAATTTCGAGGAGGCGGCTCATGAACAATTTTATTTTCGACTTGCAACGTTTTCCCGATGACAATCCGCTGATTGACGACGAGCCGGAAGAAAATTCTTACATAATTTCAAGCGGCGACGTGACGATTTCGGCGGGCGGCGCGTACACAATCGAAAGCGGCTACGACGGCGAAATTTACGTTATGACGGGCGACGCGGTGACGCTTGACGGCTCCGGCGCAAGTTCGCTCACTTCCGCGCAGATTTACACCGGCACGAACGCGGCGGCTTTAACGTTAAACTCCGTGTCAATTTCAAATCCGAACGTCAGCCCGATTAAATTCGGTTCGGGCGGTGGAACTTTGACGCTTGTCGGCGAAAATGTTTTCTCGACAGAAAATTTTTACGCGGCGGCGGTGAATGTCGGCAGCGGCAGCGTGACGATTGACGGGTCGGGAACTTTGACGGCGACGGCGATTGGTTACGGCGCGGCTGTCGGCTCGGATTACGGCGCAACTTCCACACCGAATTTAACTGTCGCGAACGGTACGATTAATTTGTCGTCGAATTACGGCGCGGGACTCGGTTCGGGTTTCGCGTCGCAGTTCGGCACAATTTCCGTCACGGGCGGCACTGTCAACGCAAGTGCAACTTTGGGCGCAGGCGTCGGCACGGGCGCGGGCACTTCCGAAAATGCGGGTTCCGTTGCGATAACGGGCGGAAAAATCACTGCCACAAGTCGAGACGGCGCGGGTATCGGCTCAGGTTTTGAAGGCACGGTCGACGATATAACAATCGAAGGCACGGCGAACGTCGACGCAAATTCTTCGGGCTACGGCGCGGGCATCGGCTCTGGTTCAACGGGCGGCAATGAAAGTTCCGTCGGCAATATCACAATCGGCGGCAATGCAAGCGTCGTGGCGACTTCAGCGCAATACGGCGCGGGTATCGGCACGGGTTACGCTCGCTACAACGGAATGAACATGGCGGGCACAATTTCAATCGGCGGAGATGCCAACGTCACCGCAACAAGTCTTTTGAACGGGCTTGGAATCGGCGCGGGCTATTCGGACAACGTTGCCTTGAATGTCGTCGGAACAATTTCACTTGCGGGCGACACATCAACTGCGGCGAAATCCGCCGTCGTCGTTGAGAACAGCGACACAACTCGAACGGTTACGATTAACGGCACGGAACTTTCGGGGCGGCAACTGACTTTCATTGACGGCGTTCAATCCAATCCGATCAGCAATGACAATTCGACAACAATAAACGTCAACGAAAGCATTGCGGGCGCGACCAGTGTCGGCAAAGTCGACGGCAGTGACGATTACATTTATCTCGGCGGCATCGGCGTCATTTCGGATTATGCGGGCGTTTCGATTAGTTCGGCGGCGGACAGCGTCGACAGTTCCGAAACTTCCGAAGACACGACGACAGTCACGGATGAGACCACGGGCGCGAAAATTCGTTACGCGACGGATTACAGCGGCTTCGGCTTCGACGGCTACACTTTGGCGATAAGTTCGTCGACGGGCGGGCTTTACGTTCAAAATTGCAAAGATAAAATTCTTGCAATCGCCGATACCTCGGGCAACACGACGACTTATGTTTATTCGCCGACTGAAGCCGAAGTCATTTACGGCAACACGCTGACGAAGACCGAAATTATCGCGGGCTCCGACAAAGGCGCGGATGTTATTTTCGCGGGCGACGGCGGCTCAACTGTTTGGGGCGGCGCGGACACGGCAAACGATTCGTTAATCGGCGGCAAAGGGCACGACGAATTTCTTTACATTGACGGCACGGGCGCGGACGTTGTGACGAATTACGGCGGCGAAGATTTAATCAAAGTCAACGGCACAATTAACGGCGTGAACATGTTCGGCGACTTTGCGTTGAGTTTGTCGAACGGCTCTTTGACCGTAGCGAATTCGCAAGACAGATTGATTACCGTCACTGACATGAATTCAAATCTGCTCGGCTACGGATATTATTCAAGCACGGCGGACACGCTCGACGGCTCGGCTTATTCGGGCACTCAAGTCCTCGTCGGCGGCGCGTTCGGCGACAATCTGATTATCGCGGGCAACGGCGGCTCATCTCTCTGGGGAAATTTCGGCGGCGTCAACACTTTAATCGGCGGCGCGGGGCACGACGAATTTTTCTACACGCCCGGCAGTGGAATTGTTTTCGTGCAAAACGCAAACGCTTTCGACACGGTGAATCTCGTCGAAGTTGAACGCAACCAAATTGCGGGCATTTCAGTCACGGATACCGACACGACGATTAGTTTCACGGACGGCGGCGCACTCAACGTTCAAGGCGTCGGATTAACTTACAAGCTCGACGGGAAAAATTACGTCGCGGATTCGACGACTCAAAATCTTGTCGCCGTATGAACTTCAAGCGCAAGGAGGGTACATACCGTGTGCATTCAGAAAATCTTTTTTGCCGCGTTCGTTGCACTTACCGTGTTGACAGCGAATCTTGCCGCCGCAAATACCGAATCAACTTCCGCCGACAAAAAATTTCCGGTCGTGGTAATTGACCCGATTTCCGGTTACATTTATGAATACAAATTGCAACAGGAAGATGATTTCGTCAAGCTGTCGAACGAGTTAGTGATGCCCGGATTTTTCGTATTTGTCGACGGTGAAGAAGCTGCCGAAATGTTAAAAAATGCGGAACGGCGTATCGAAGCAATGCGGCGCGAAACGGGCGGTTGGATGTACGTGTTCAATCCTGCAGACAAAAGCGATTTAAGCAAGCGAATCATTGAAGCCATCGAAAAAATCATGGACATTGACCAAGCTTATATTTTCAAAACCGAACGCCGTTACATCAAAAAAACAACGTGACGTTTCAGTCTGAAAAATTTTCGCAACAAAAAACCGCTCGACTAATCGGGCGGTTAATTTTTTTAGTTCGCGGCGATAACGTTTGAGCGTTGAAAACGTCGGTCGCGTCAACTGTTCCACCGCTTTCAAAGCGGGCGGGCGGTTAATTTTTTTGGTCAACGTGAAATTTACTTCGCCAAAAGTTCGGTGACTTTGTTCGCCAAATCTGCGGGATCTTTCGGCAAGATGCCTTCAATCAAAAGTGCGAGTGAGTACAACGTATTGCACAGGCTTTTGAATTCGGGCGAATCTTTTTCCGCGTGCAGTGCCTCAAGTTTTTTGAAAACCGCGTGATTCGGGTTGAGTTCCAAAATTTGCGTAGCCTTGAACATCGGGTTGTTCATTGCCGCGAAAGTTTTTTCCATCGTCAGCGAAGGAGAATTCGCGCCCGTCGCCAAACAGACCGCGCCCGATTTAAGACGCGAAGTCAAGCGAACTTCGGCAACCGCGTCGCCGATTGCGTCTTTTACGTCTTTGAGCAGGTCGCCTTGAGTTTTGGCAATTTCTTCGACTTCGGCTTTGACTTTCTGCGATTCGGCGTCGTCAAGCTCAAAATCTTCGCGGGTTATCGATTGGAAATGTTTTTCGGCGTATTCGTGCAGAGACTCAAGCGCAAATTCGTCGACGGGGTCGGTCAGGTAGATGACTTCAAGCCCGCGTTCGCGCAAAACTTCCATTTGCGGAAGTCGTTCAATCGCCGACGCGTCGGAGCCTGCCGCCACGTAAATTTGTTTCTGCGATTCGGGCATTCGTTCGACGTATTCGGCAAGCGTGGAAAATTTTCCGTCCCGCGACGTTTGGAACAGGAGCAAATCTTTCAGCG
>CAMUZL010000016.1 GCA_947165185.1 uncultured Selenomonadales bacterium | reverse complement strand
GCGCCGCAACGTTGTCGCAACTCAAACTTTGTCGCCGCGAATCAAACGTTAAAAAATTTTCGGAGGGTTACTTTTAGAAAGTAACCAAACAGTTTTCGCGCCGCAACGTTGTCGCAACTCAAACTTTGTCGCCGCGAATCAAACGTTAAAAATTTTTCGGAGGTTAAATATTGGACTCGATAAAAATTCGCGGTGCACGCGTTCACAATCTTAAAAATATCAGCGTCGAAATTCCACGCGACAAACTCGTCGTCATTACGGGCGTTTCGGGCAGCGGAAAAAGTTCGCTCGCCTTCGATACGATTTACGCCGAAGGGCAACGCCGCTACATGGAGTCGCTGTCGAGTTATGCGCGTCAATTTCTCGGTCTGCCCGACAAACCGGACGTTGAGTTGATTGAAGGCCTCAGCCCGTCAATCGCGATTAATCAGAAAACCACAAACAACAATCCGCGCTCGACCGTCGGCACCGTCACGGAAATTTATGACTACTTGCGGTTGCTTTTCGCACGAATCGGCAAGCCTCACTGCCCGAAATGCGGCAAGCCCGTCAAAAGTCAGAGCGTCGACCAAATCTTAGCGCAGATTTTGAAACTGCCCGAAGGCACGCGATTTATTTTGCTCGCCCCGATTGTCAATCAGAAAAAAGGTACGCACAAAGAAATTTTCGACCGATTGAACGCGGCGGGATTCGTGCGCGTAAAAGTCGACGGCGAAATTCGCGAACTCGGCGAAAAAATTTCTCTCGCGAAGACGAAAAAACATTCGATTGAACTTGTCGTCGACCGATTGATTATTCGGGACGGCGTGCGCTCGCGTTTGGCGGATTCGCTTGAAACCGCGCTGAAATTCGGCAACGGTATTGTTTTCGTTGAGCTTGACGACAAAACTTTGACGTTCAGCGAAAAAAATGCCTGCGTCGATTGCGGAATAAGTCTGCCGGAAATTTCGCCGCAACTTTTTTCGTTCAACAGCCCGAAAGGCGCGTGCCCGAAATGCAGCGGTCTCGGAAAAATTTTCGACGTGCGCGAATGGTCAACCATGTACGAATGGATGGCGGCGGTTCACGACTTCAAGACGACCGACTTGCCCGAAGACGTTTGCCCAGCCTGTCACGGGCACCGACTCAAGCCCGAAGCGTTGAGCGTGCTCGTCGGCGAAAAAAATATCGCGCAGGTTTGCGATATGTCCGTTGCCGCGTGTCAAAAATTTTTCGCTGAACTTGAGCTTGACGACACCGACAAAAAAATTTCCGCGCAGGTGTTGAAAGAAATTAATTCGCGCTTGAAATTTTTGTGCGACGTGGGACTTGATTATTTGAGCTTGTCGCGCAAGTCTGCGACGTTGAGCGGCGGCGAATCCCAACGAATCAGATTGGCGACACAAATCGGCTCGGCATTGACGGGCGTGCTTTACGTGCTCGACGAACCGTCAATCGGACTTCATCAGCACGACAATCAAAAACTTTTGGCGACACTGAAAAATCTGCGCGACTTGGGCAACACGCTGATTGTTGTCGAACACGACGAAGAAACTATCCGCGAGGCCGACGAAATTGTCGACATCGGGCGCGGCGCGGGCAAAAACGGCGGCGAAGTCATTGCTCAAGGCACGGCGGACGAAATTGCACGCGTCGAAAATTCGTTGACGGGCGATTATCTCAGCGGACGAAAAAAAATTCCCGTGCCCGAAACTCGGCGGGAAATTTCGCAGGTTTTGACGTTCAACGACGCTTGCAAAAACAATCTCAAAAATATTTCCGTCAAAATCCCGTTGCGTGCGCTGACATTGGTTACGGGCGTTTCGGGTTCCGGCAAGTCAACGCTCGTCGAAGAAATTATTTATCCGCAACTGCTTGAAACGGATTTAAATTCGCTCGGCGTGAGCAAAGTGACGATGATTGATCAAGACCCGATTGGACGAACTCCGCGCTCGAACATTGCAACTTACACGGGCGTTGCCGACCATATCCGAAAACTTTTTGCCGAAACGAACGGCGCGAAACTTCGCGGTTACAAGGCGGGGCGATTCAGTTTCAACGTCAAGGGCGGACGTTGCGAAAGTTGCGGCGGCAATGGCGTCTTGAAAATTCCGATGAATTTCCTGCCCGACGTTTACGTCACCTGCGATGTTTGTAAAGGCGCACGATTCAACGCGGAAACTTTGGAAGTCAAATACAAAGGCAAAAATATTTCCGACGTGCTGAACATGCCCGTTGATGACGCGCTGGAATTTTTCGCGAACGTCCCGACAATCAAGCGCATGTTGCAAGTTCTTCACGATGTCGGTTTGGGTTATATCGAACTCGGTCAGAGCGCGAACACTTTCAGCGGCGGCGAAGCTCAACGCGTCAAACTTGCTTACGAATTGGCGCGACCTTTGGGACGGGCGGCGAACATTTACATCATGGACGAGCCGACGACGGGTTTGCACTTCGACGACGTGAAAAAATTAATCGACGTGATTCAGCGGCTGGTTGAGCGCGGCGACACCGTGATTATCATTGAACACAATCTCGACGTGATTAAATGCGCCGACTACATTATCGATTTGGGACCCGACGGCGGCGACAAAGGCGGCGAAGTCGTTGCGTGCGGCACGCCCGAAGAAGTTGCCCGCGTCGAAAATTCTTACACCGGTCAGGCTCTGCGAAAAGTTCTGTGAAAAATTTTTCGTCCGTCATGTGCGGGCGATTTTTTATTTGACGGTTGAATTTCGCCGCGTTGTGTGATATAAAATCGGCGTTCGTACCGTTTACGGTTTTGAAACAATATACCCTTGAGGTAAAAACTTCACCGCTTCAACGAAACAGTCGCGCATGCATCCATACCGTTTACGGTTTTGAAACTAAAGCACTGCGGCAATGGTTATGCTAAGATGTTGAACATTGCGCATGCATCCATACCGTTTACGGTTTAGCGAGCAAAAAATCCCGTCGAAATTACTCGGCGGGATTTTTCGTTGGCGAAGTCGATAAGCCGTCACTTGCAAAAAAAATCCCCCGACAAAATTGTCAGGGGATTTTTTTATTTTGAGTTCAAAAATTTTACGCAAGCACACGAGCAAGACGCATGTATTCGGGATTGAGTTGCTTTTTGTTATTAACGGCGTCGTGCAGGTTAATCGAAACGACGTGCCCGCGATTGAAGCCGAAAACAATATCCGACAAGCCCGAAATGAGAGCAAGCGCCGCGTGTTCACCGAGGCGGCTTGCGTTGACACGGTCGATAACGGACGGAGAGCCGCCGCGCTGAATGTGACCGAGTTTTGAAACACGAGTATCAAGACCGGTTTTTTCAGCGATAACTTTGCCGATTTCGTGACCTTTGCCCGCACCTTCCGCAACGACGACGAGGATATAACGCTTGCCCGCGTCGTAAGCTTGTTTCATCTCTTCGCACATTTCGTCAAGGTCGTATTCTTCTTCGGGAACGAGGATATATTCCGCGCCGCCGGAAATGCCCGAAACCATTGCGAGCCAACCGGAATTGCGTCCCATGACTTCCAGAACGATTGTGCGACGGTGAGCCGAAGCGGTGTCGCGCAATTTGTTAATCGCGTCGATAATCGTATTGGCGGCCGTGTCGCAACCGATTGTATATTCGGAGCCCCAAACGTCGTTGTCAATCGTGCCGGGCAAGCCGACGATCGGGATACCCGTTTCCTGACTCAACGTGGACGCGCCGCGAAGTGAGCCGTCACCGCCGACGACAACCAAACCTTGAATGCCGCGGTCAACCAAATTTTTATAGCCGAGCATACGACCTTCGGGCGTCTGAAATCTTTTGCAACGAGCCGTGCCCAAAAACGTGCCGCCGCGTTGAATAATGTCGGCAACGTCTTTGGATTGCATCTCGAACATTTCTTCGTCAAGCATACCGTGATAGCCGCCGCGAATGCCCCAAACTTTAACGCCTTGATGAAGTGCCGTGCGAGTGACGGCGCGAACTGCCGCGTTCATGCCGGGACTGTCGCCGCCCGATGTCATTACTGCGATACTTTTAAGCATAACCGAATCCCCCTCCAAAAGCCCAATGGCTCGGCGTCCGTTGCGCCGAAAAAATTCAACGCCATAATAGCATAAATTTTCCGAATTGCAAATATCACCCCCGCCGCCCGAAAAAATTTTTCGCCCGATAAGTTCAAACGTTGCTACGCGAATTTAAATTTGATATTATTTCGTCGAGGTGATTGCTCAATGAAACACGGCGCGATTTTCGATATGGACGGCACGATTTTTGACACGGAAAAACTTTATCGGCACGCGTGGCTTGATGTTGCCGTCGAGTTTGGCGAAAAGCCGAATCCCGAATTGCCGATTGCCGCCAGCGGAACGAACATGGGCGCGCAGTCCGTACAAATCGTCAAAAGTTTTTATCCGGACATTGACTGCGAAAAATATATCGCCCGCGTGTTGGAATATGCCGAAGCTTGTCGCCAAAAAAATTTGGAGTTGATGACGGGCGTCGAAGAAATTTTAAATTTTTTCCGTGACGCCGGTGTTAAAATGGCGGTGGCGAGTGCCGCGCCCGTGACGGTTATCGAAGAGAATTTGACGCGAAAAAATCTGCGCGGATATTTTGATGCTTTGGTCGGCGGAAATTTAGTCGAACACGGCAAACCCGCGCCCGATATTTTTTTGCTTGCGGCGAAGAAATTAAATCTTGCGGCGGAAGATTGTTACATTTTCGAGGACAGCTTTAACGGCATTCGTGCGGCTCACGCGTCGGGCGGCGTCACGATTATGATTCCCGACACGATGCAACCGACTGACGAAATAAAAAATTTGTGCGCGGGAATTTTTACGAACTTGATTGAGGCGCGACAGGCAATTCAACGTGGCGACATTTAGTCACACGCAAAAAATTTTCGCGCCGCAACGTTGCGACAATCGAAATTTTATCGCCGCGAAATAAACGCCAAAAAATTTTTCGGAGGGTTACTTTTAAAAAGTAACCAAACATTTGACGCGCCGTGACGTTGTCGTAACTCAAACGTTATCGCCGCGAATCAAGCGCAAAAAACTTTTCGGAGGAATTTTCCAATATGACAGTTGCAATAATCATGGGCAGCGACAGCGATTGGGGCGTCATGAAATCTGCCGTCGACACGCTCAAAAGTTTCGGCATCGAAGTTTCCGTAACGGTTGCTTCGGCGCACCGCACGCCCGATAAAGTTCGCGAGTTCGTCACGAATTCGGACGCGAAAATTTTTATTGCGGCGGCCGGTATGGCGGCTCATCTTGCGGGCGTTATCGCAAGTTACACGATCAAGCCCGTTATCGGCGTCCCGATTAATTCCGAGCCGTTCAAAGGTCTCGACGCGCTGTTGAGCACGGTACAAATGCCCGGCGGAATTCCCGTGGCGACAATGGCAGTCAACGGCGCGAAAAATGCCGCGATCTTCGCCGTGGAAATTCTTGCGCTTGCCGACGAAGAACTTGCGAAAAAATTGACGGTCTATCGTCACAAGCTGGTTACGGAAGTCGCGCTCAAGGAGCAAAAGATTCAACAGAGTTTGCAAGATTAATTTCAAAATTTTTTGGGGAGGTTATTTTATGAACACCAGGACACACGAAATTATTTTGGAGTACGTCAACACTTTGATGCACAAAGCTTTGAATCGCGAATTGAAATGGGAATCGTCCGTCGGCGCAATGGAATACAGCTACCTGATTAAATCGCTTGACGGCGAAGACTTGCTGGGCGTGGCTTACGACGTGCGCAGTGCCGACCGCGTCGACATTACAATTCACGGCGAAACTTTCCGCACGCGCAACAAGCCGATTATCGACCGCGTGGGCAGACTTTTCCGCATCATCAACTACGAACGCGGCGAAAACGTCATCAAGGACGAAACGATTAAATTCATGCGCGCTTACGTCCAAAAAAATCGCTGAAGTTTTTTTCGCAAGGAGATGGATTTTAAAATGTCAACGGTTGTTATCAGCGGCTCGCAGTGGGGCGACGAAGGCAAAGGCAAAATCGTCGACTACCTGGCGCAACAGGCCGATACCGTCGTCAGATTTCAAGGCGGCTCGAATGCCGGTCACACCGTCGCTGTCGGCGGCGAAGAATATAAATTGCGTCTGTTGCCGTCGGGAATTCTTTACAAGGGCACGACCTGCGTTATCGGCAACGGCGTCGTCGTCGACCCGCAATGTCTGCTTGAGGAAATTGACGCGCTGAACTCTCGCGGAATCGACACGTCAAATATTCGCGTTTCCAATCGCGCTCATGTCGTTATGCCGTGGCACAAACTTTTCGACGAACTCGGCGAACAAATGCGCGGCGAAAATAAAATCGGCACGACCAAACGCGGTATCGGCCCGTGTTACATCGACAAGGCCGACCGAATCGGAATTCGCGTCTGTGACTTGATTGATCGCGAAGAATTTGCCGCAAAAGTCCGTTCCATCCTCAGAGTGAAAAATTTGACGCTCGAAAAAGTTTACAATCATGCGCCGCTTGACGCCGATGAAATTATCCGCGAGTATGAAACTTACGCCGAAAGAATTCGTCCGCTCGTTTGCGATACTATTGCTCTGCTCAACAAACAAGTCGACGCGGGTAAAAAAATTCTCTTCGAGGGCGCGCAGGCGACAATGCTTGATATTGACTACGGAACTTATCCTTACGTCACGAGCAGCCACCCGATTAGCGGCGGCGTCGGTATCGGTGCGGGCGTCGCGCCGAAAAAAATTGACACCGTCGTCAGCGTCGTCAAAGCTTATTGCACACGCGTCGGCGAAGGGCCTTTCCCGACTGAACAGCTCAACGAAATCGGCGACAAACTTCGCACGGCGGGACACGAATTCGGAACCGTCACGGGGCGGCCGCGTCGCACGGGCTGGCTTGATGCTTGCGTCGTCAAATACGCGGGACAACTCAGCGGCACCGATTACATGGCGGTCACGCGTCTGGATATTTTGGACAGCTTCGACGAAATTAAAATGTGCGTCGCTTACAAACTCGACGGAAAAATTCTTGACGAAATTCCCGCGTCGCTGAACGTGCTGGCGAAAGTTGAACCCGTTTACGAAACTTTCACGGGCTGGAAAACCGACATAACCAAAGCCCGCCGCTTCGACGACTTGCCCGAAAACGCCCGCAAATATTTGGAGCGCATGGCGGAAGTCACGGGAATTAAACTCGGCATTGTTTCTGTCGGCGCGAATCGCGATCAAACGATTGTCATTGCCGAAAATATTTTTGGGGAGTAAACAACATGATTAAAGTTTTGGTCAACGGCGCACTCGGTCGCATGGGTCGCACGGTCTGCGCCGCCGTCAACGCCGATTCGGAACTTGAACTTGTCGGAGCCTGCGACGTGCTTGAAGGCTCGGTCGAAAATCTCACCGTTGAAACAAATCTTGACGCCGCGTTGAAAAAATTCCGGCCGGAAGTTATGGTGGACTTCACGCGCCCGAATTCCGTTTTCGGCAACGTGATGACTGCGATTGAAAATAAAGTTTCGCCCGTTGTCGGCACGACGGGGCTTGATTCGGACGCTCTGCAAAAAATTCGTGACGCGGCGGAAAAAAATTCCACGCCCGCATTTATCGCGCCGAATTTCGCGCTCGGTGCCGTGTTGATGATGTTGACGGCTCGCAAAATCGCAAAGTACATGCCCGATGTTGAGATTATCGAACTGCACCACGACAAAAAACTTGACGCGCCTTCGGGCACGGCGGAACTCACCGCGAAAATGATTTCCGAAGTCCGTTTAAAACACGCGCAAGGACACCCCGACGAAGTCGAACGGCTCGAACACGTGCGCGGCGCAAATGTCGACGGAATTCATATTCACAGCGTGCGACTGCCGGGCTTCGTCGCGCACCAGGAAGTTATTTTCGGCGGGCTGGGTCAAACGCTGACGATTCGCCACGACTCAATGGGGCGCGAATCATTTATGCCGGGCGTCGTGCTCGCATGCAAAAAAGTTCGCGGCTTGAAAGGCTTGACTGTCGGCCTCGACAAAATTCTTGACTGATGAAAAATTTTTATGTCGACGTGATTTTGTTCGCGCTGTTCGTCGCGGAGCTGTGTTTTCATTTCCTGCCGAAAATTCTGCATGAAATTTTGGGCGTCGCAATGTTCGCGCTGATAATCTTCCACGTCGCGATTAACGGGCGGCGATTCGTTTCGCTGACGAAAAAAATCACGCCGAAAAAATTTTTGTCCGTCGCGCTGAACGTCGCCTTGACAATCTGCGCGGCGATAATTTTTGTGTCGGGCGTGTGCATGTCGAATTTCCTTTTCGTCGACGTGATAGCTGACGAAATTCAGCGCAACATGACGATTCATCAACTGCACGTCGCCGCGCCGTATGTGATGATGATTTTAATCGGCGTGCATGTCGGCTTGCATTGGCGCGAACTTTGGCAAAGATTTTTAAACTCTGTCGGCTTGACGAAAATTTTTCAACGACGACAAAAAATTTTCACGGCAGTTGCAGTGATTTTGTCGGGCGTCGGAGCTTACGGAATTTATTTAAACCGCGTCGGCGACAGAATTTTGATGAAACACATTTTCGCCACGCCCGCGACTGAATTGCCCGCGATAATTTTTGCGCTGATGATTGTCGGCGGCGTCGCTCTCTTCGCGCTGATAACAGTTTTACTCAATCGAAAATGAAAAGACCGCCTCCGGTTATCGGGGACGGTCTTTTGGTTTGCGCTTGTCACGCGAAAATTTTTCGATATACTTTCGGCGGTGTCATCCGACTCCTTAATTCGACGGTATCCGTTCCCGCCGCGAAAAAAATCTGCCACTGTTAATATCGTCGCAGAAATGTTTTCACACCACATGAAGCGGAAAATTTTCTTTGAACATTTCGCGAACTCGACAGATTATCTTACAAGAAAATTTTATCTGCAAAGATCTTTTTAGTCAATTAACAAACCGTGAACAAGTTGCTGTCGCGCGAAAAAAATCTCAAGCGAATTTGCCTGAGATTTTTTTTATCGGGGAGATTAAAATTGTCGTAAGGTTTATTCGCCGGTGAGCATCGCCAAGGACGCCCAAACATCAGTTGATTCGTAAAGTGCCGTGTCCGATACCAAAATATTCGCGCCGGCCTCGCGCAGGTCTTTGGCGTTTTCAATCGTAATGCCGCCGTCGACTTCCAAAAAACATTTGTAATCGTTTTCGCGAATGATATTGTGCAGGCGCTTGACTTTGTCGATTGAGTGTTTCAAAAGCGGATGCCCCGCGCCGCCGGGAATTGCCGTCATTAACAAGACAATATCCACGTCGTACAAAATTTCTTCGATTGAACTGAGCGGTGTCGCGGGATTGAGCGCAACGCCCGCTTTGGAGCCGGAACCTTTGATCTTGTGAATTACGCTCTGCGACTGATTCGTCGCCTCAATGTGGAATGTGATTAAATCCGCACCGGCCTGAGCAAATTCTTCAATTTTGTTTTCGGGCTCAATCGTCATCAGATGCGCTTCAAGTACCGCGTCGGTGACTTTGTGTTTCGGCAATTGTTTGTCAAAATTTAGCGAGGCGATTTGCATGAAACACAAGGAAAAACTTTTCGAGCTACTGCGCGCCTGTGCCGAAACGCCGCAAGAAATTTTCGCGGTCGAAGAAATGATTCGCAAAGTCGAAGGTGAAATGCCGCCGATTGAAAATATCAGCGACACGCAGAAAAAATTCGCGGGCTTGAAATTTTACAAGAACGCGGGCAAAAGTTTCTGTTGCGCCGTCAGCTTACACCGTTTCGTTTGGCAATTTGCCATTTCTCCTTTAAGGCGAAAAAATTTTTGCGGCGCGTCATTGCAACAAGCTGAGCACGGCGGAAGAATTTTGATTCGCTTGAG
The DNA here is from genome assembly GCA_947165185.1 of uncultured Selenomonadales bacterium. Taxonomy (GTDB): domain Bacteria; phylum Bacillota; class Negativicutes; order Selenomonadales; family Selenomonadaceae; genus Quinella. Next base: position 9,994 of record CAMUZL010000016.1, on the reverse strand, counting down.
CCAACATTGATTGCGCCGTCTGCAACAGCACGTTGTTTTTCGTGTAGTTCGTCATTTCTTTTGCCATATCCGCATCGCGAATCACGGATTCGGCCGACTGGTCGTTGTCCCGCGAAGTCAAGATGTTTGTTGACGTGTATTCCAGTCGCGACAAAGTTGCTCCGATTTGGGTTTGTTGGTCGAGTGCTATAGTCAACGCGTTTTCAAAGACGCTTATCACCGCGTTCGCATAATCTTTCGTCGTGACGCTGACAATGTTGCCCGTGTTGCCTTTCAAACCGAGTGCTTCGGAGCGCATGTCCGAAAAGCCGATTTTGATAGCGACGTTGGCATCTGCACCGATTTGGAAGTTGAGCAAATTGCTGACGCCGACGTTGCCGAAATTGTTTTCTGCGGCTTTGAGGAGTTTAAATCCGTTCAATGCCGCATTTGCCGCTTTTCGGGCGTTGCCGGCAGCGTCCGTGATGTTGATTATGTAACCGGTGATGGCTCCCGCGATGCCTTCGTCGGTGGCACGAATGTAAACGCCGGCCTGCAAATCGGGGCTGTAGAGCGGTTGTCCGTACTTATCGTAACAGGCCGCCAATCTTCCGTCGGCAAGAACGTTTCCTTTGTCGAAGTCGACATTTGCGGCACCGTTTGCCAGCAGGAGATACGTTAAAGTTCTGCCGCCGAGTTGGGATATTTGTCCGCTCTCCACGGAAACTTTCCCGTTTTTGACCCACGAGACTTGCCAAAAATCGCTTGATTGAATTCCGAGCGAATCTCCGGCACGGTTTGTAAGATCCGTTATTCTTGAGCCAACGGTAACTTCCGTTCCCAAACTTTGATTGAGGAAAATTGTCCGTGACCAGGTGTTTCTGTCGCTTGTTCGCTGAACGCCGGTGGTTGATGAGCCGGTAAGCAGATATTTCCCGTTGAAGGTGACAAGCGCGTTGTCGTCGATTTGGTCGACGAGCTGATTGATTTCCTTTTGAATTGTTTGTCGGTCTTCGTTGGTGTTTGAATCGTTGGCGGCGTCGATTGCTTTTGCCTTGAGCGTTCGCAAAACGTCAATCGTGTTGTCGACGGCACCTTCGGCGGTGTGCATTAAGCTTGCGTCGTTTTGAGCGTTTTGATTCGCCTGTTCGAGAGCCCGAATACGCACGCGCATACGCTCGGAAATTCCCCAGTTTGCAGGGTCGTCGTTCGCGCCGACAATTTTCATTCCGCAAGAAATTTTCGACAAACTTTTTTCAAGATTGTTGCTGTTCTCGCTTAGAATGTTCATCGTGCGAACCGCTTCCATGTTGTTTTTCAATACCATGCTCATAGTGGTTTCCTCCTTGATCATCCCGAAAAAAAAATTCCCTTGATTCGACGGTATCCGTTCCCGTCGACGAAACAATCTGTCAATGTCAAGATCGTTGCCGGAATGCTTATAACCACATGATTTGAAGAATTTTCTTTGAGCGTTGCACGAACTGAACAAATTGTCGTTTGTTTGAATTGTAACAGTAAAGATTTTTCAAGTCAATCAACAACCGCGAAAAAATTTTTTATCTCGTGAAAAATTTTAGCCTTGCGCAAACGCCGCCTTTTGAAACCGTCAGCGACAAGCATAAAAAATTTGCGGGCGCGAATACTAAACCGTGAACATCGGCAAAAAAAATTTGCTCTTAAAGCTGAGATTCAAGCCCGCATTTGTGAAGTTCCAAGCTTACGTGATGGGCAAGGAAATTTTTTTGTGCAAATGAAAAATACCTGCTATAATCGCCGCAAACAAAACTTTTCGGGAGCGATTAACATGACAAGAATTCTGCTCGCCGAGGACGACAGCCGCCTTGGCAAACTGGTCGAGTACATGCTGGCTCAAAATAAATTCAGCGTCGAGTGGATAACCAACGGCGCGGACATTTTCGAGTACGCAATGTATTCGGAGTACGACATTTTGATTTTGGATTGGATGATGCCCAACGTTTCCGGTCTTGACGCGTGCCGACAACTGCGCGAAGCGGGCTACGAACGGGCGATTATCATGCTTACGGCGAAAGATACAGTCGAAGATCGCGTAATGGGTTTGGACGCGGGCGCGGACGATTATCTTGTCAAGCCGTTCGAGTTCAATGAACTGCTTGCAAGACTGCGCGCTTTGGCAAGACGTTCCACGCAAAAAATTCAACAGGAAGTTGTTGAGATCGGTGAATTCACGCTGAACCGCACGACGAAAGTTTTAAAGTGTAAAGAGCAAGTTATTCAACTGTCGCCGCGTGAATTCCAAATTTTTGACTTGCTCGCGCAGAATTTGGGCGTCGTCGTCCCGCGTGACATAATCCTTGACCGCATTTGGGGACTTGAGCGCGACATTACAAGCAACAACATTGATTCGTACATGAAAATTTTGCGCAAGAAATTGACGGAAGTCGACGGCTCAATCGCGATAAAAACCGTGCGCGGTATCGGTTACCGTCTGGAGGCTTAAAGAATGCGGATTGATTTAACTTACCGGCTGACGAAAGAAAAAATTTCCGAACTGAACGCCAACGCCGATTCACGCGACAAAAGTTTGATTTCTTTCGGGCACATGGGCACGCACTTCGACACCATGGGAAAAACTTTTTCGCTGGACTATTGCGAATGTCGCGGCGTGATTTTCGACGTGAGCGCACTCGGTGAACGCGACATTGAGCTTGCCGACATTGACGCGGAAAAAATTTCGGCGGGCGATTTCGTTTTGTTCCGCACGAGCACAAGTGAGCGTTACGAATATTGGAGTCAAGATTATTCGACGAAATTTCCGCAGCTGTCTTGGGAGCTGATTAAATTCCTCGTCGCGAAAAAAGTTCACATCATCGGCATTGATGCACGCGGCTTGCGAAAAGGTGCCGAACATCCCAAAGCCGACGAATTCTGCGCGAGCAATGACGTTTTTATCGTGGAAAATCTCGTCAATCTGGGCGAAATAATTTCAGCCGGCGCGGAAAATTTCACGGTGCACACTTATCCGCTCAATTTGGTCGGTTTCAGCGGAATTCCCTGCCGCGTCGTCGCAGAAATAGGAACTAGTAAATAGGAACTAGGAACTAGTAAATTAGGAACCAGTCCCTAGTCCCTAGTCCCTAGTTCCTACTACGGAGGCCGTATGGAAATTTTCGGGCGCAGTCGTCGCCAACTCGCCTTCGCCTACGCGCTGATAATGTGCCTGTTCCTCGCGGTGATAATTTTCGTCGTGCATATGGCAATGAATTGGTCAATGTTTTCCGAACAGGCGCAGGAACTGTCCGACGCGGCGGAAGGCGTTGCCGAAGTGCAAATGTTTTACATGCAAAATCCGAATGCCGCCGTCGACGAAAATCGTTACTTCAAGGCCGCGAATGACAGATTGTTTTATTACATTTTCAACGCGGACGGGCAACTTATTCGTTTTGAGCGCGCAAGTTTCCGCATTGAGCAATTTGTTATGAGCGTCATTGAGGACTGGAAAATTGACGAAGGCGAAGTCGAAGTTTTTCGCCACTCGAACGAAATCGGGCAACTCAATACCGTGATGATGACTTCCAAAAAAATTTCGGCGGATTCGGGCGAACAAACCATTTTCGTCGGCAAAGATGTCACCGCGCTTTATTCCGGTCTAGAAAAAGCAACTTACGCGCAAGTTTTTTTGGGCGTCGTCGCGTTGTTAATCGCGTCGGGAATCGGCTACTACATGGCGGGTCGCACGCTCATTCCGATCAAAGAAGCTTACGAAAAACAAAAACAATTCGCGGCGGATGCGTCACACGAATTGCGAACACCTTTGGCGGTCGTTATGGCGTCGGCGGATTTACTTTTGGCAGACCCGTCGATTGAAAATCCGTTTTTGCGTCAGGTGCTTGAAGATTTAAAATCCGAAGTCAAAAAAATGACGGACTTGGTCAGCGATTTGTTAATGGTCGCCCGTTCCGACAACAACGCGCTGAAAGTCAAAATCCAACGCGTCGACTTGACGGAAATTCTTGAACAGGTCGTGCGCATGATGAAACCGATTGCCGAAAAGAAAAATATTCTCTTGCTCGGCGAAGAATATCGGACGGTTTTTGTCAACTGTGACGAACAAAAAATCAAACAGCTCGTCATTATCCTCGTCGACAACGCGATTAAGTACACCACGTCGGGCGGCAGCGTGCTTGTGCGTTTCGAGAGCGCGGACGAATCCAAAGCGGTTTTTTCCGTCGCGGACAGCGGCATCGGTATCGCCGAAGAAGATTTGGGCAAAGTCTTCGAGAGATTTTATCGCGTCGACAAAGCTCGCTCGCGTGAAATGGGCGGCAACGGTTTGGGATTGGCGATTGCCTCCGAAATTGTCAAACTGCACGACGGAAAAATTTCCGTAGCGTCGCAGCTTGGCGAAGGTACAAAATTTACCGTCGAACTCAAAACCAACTTGAAAAAATAATTTTCCGCAACCTGCGCGGACAAAAAAATTTCTCCGATACGGCGGGGATTTTTTTTGCGTCAACCGGCAACGATTTTTTTCAAGCCGAGATAAATGGCAAGCAACCCGAAAAAAATTCCCGCAATGATGACGAAAGATCTTTTGCCGTCGCTCATTTGCGCACGCCCGTTTAATTTGTCGGGATTAATTTTCGCGAATCCGTAAGTGAGCAACAGACACAGCGTACCTTCAACCAGATACGTTTCCGGGAAACTGTGCATATATCGCCGAAAACTTCTTGCGGCCTCGAAATCGATACTGCTGTAAATCCAATAAACGGAGACGCCGATAGCGGAGAGCACGAACGCAATCATCGACAGATACGCCAAAAAATCGCCGTCGAGCGTTTCAAGAATTTGTTTTCGCGCAGTCGTCAGGATTTTGAAAAGCGCGTAAATGCTAAGCAGAAAAACAATCCCGCCGAAGCCGACCAAAATCATGTTAATCGTCTCAATCATTAAAATCGCTCCAAATTTGTTGCAGAAATTCTTCCGCGAACGTCGGCGCGGGCGAACACTTCACGAAATTTTTTCCGCGCAGATTTTTCGGGAAAAATGCAACGTCGGCAAGCTCAAGCATCGGTAAATCAATTTCGCTGTCGCCCGCCGCGAAAATTTTTTCCGCAGAAAATTTTTCCGCCAACTTTTTTAACGCCGTGCCCTTGTTGAGTTTAGGCGGGAACAAATAAATTTTCCTGCCCGTGTGTTGCGCCGTCAAATTCGTGGCCGCTTTAAAAGCGGCGGAACAGTTAGCGCGCTCCAACGTTTCAACAATTTTAATTCGTCGCCGCGTATCGAAGCAAATTTCGTCAATGGTCGTTTTAAAATCGTCGGCGTCAATGTCGTCACGGTACCGCAGAAACAAAAAACTTTCATCGACAACGCGGCAAATGTTAAATCGGTCGTCGGTCGAATATTTTTCGCGTAAAGTCTCAAGCTCGGCGGAAATTTTTTCGTCAACGACATCGCGCAGAAAATTTTCGCAACGTTCGCCGTCCAAAAGATAACTTCCGTTCGCGACAACGGCAACTTTCGGCGAAAAATCTTCCGTCCAAAAAATTCTTTGATATTGTGCGATTGAACGCGTCGTTATCGGCACGAAAATAATCTGCGCGGAAATTTTTTTCAACAGGTCGAGCGCACGCGGCGAAATAAAACTTTGTTCGTGCCCGTCGTAAATCTCAACGCAAATGTCGCCGTCACGTCGGATTTTGTGCGAGTGAATCAACGTTCCGTCAAGGTCACACGCAAATAAAATTTTCATGTCACGCATCCGCCAACTTCCGAATCAGCCCGCACGCCTTGTAATTTTTCAGCGGGTAAATTTCGAGCGGCACGGATTTTTCACGCGCCAACTGATACAAATGCGCCAAATTCTCGTCGTGCAAACTCGTCACCAAAATTTTCCACGGCACGCGTCGAAGTAAAACCCGCGTCGCTTCGCCGATACTCGGCTTGATTAAATTTATGTCGTCGATATTGAATTCGGCGGCAATTTTTTTGACTTCGGCAAGCCCGTTCGTTTCAAGCGGCAAATCTTGAATTTCAGGCGCGTCGTCGAAATTTTGTTCGATGGAATTTATAAATTGGTACGTCAAATCTTTGTCGGCAAGTTCGCGATAAAAAGCCGCGCCGTGAAAATCTTTTTCGCCGATAATGTCGCGCCGCAAAAAAGTTCGGCTCAATAATCCGCTGACCGTCGAATTCAGGCAGGAACTTGCAATCAAAAAATCTTCGTGCGTGCCGCATTTTTCCGCAACGCCCGCCGGGTCGCTCAACACGGCAAGTCCCGCGCTCACCTGCGGAAAATCTTTCATTGCGGCGGAAAGTTCGCGCTGAATCGCGCCTTTGCCCGTCCAGCCGTCGACGAATTGAATTTCTGCGGGATTGTGGCGCACCAAAATAAAATTCACGGCGTTTTTGTCAATGCCGACGCCGCGAATAATCGAAATCGTGTAGTGAGCAACTTCGCACGGAAAATTTCGCTCCAGAAAGTGCTTAATCAAAATTCCGATCGGCGTGCCGGCTCGTGCCAAAGAAACCAACGCGATTTTGTTGCCCTTGTCGCGGAAAATTTTTTCGGCAACGCTTTTGACGGCGGCGGCGGTGATTTTCGCGTAACGGTTGAGCGCGTCGAAGTAAGCTTGCAAATATTTTTCGGTCGGCTCGTATTCAATCGGCAACATTTCGCAATAATGCCGTCCCGCTTGGATTTGCGCTTCACGTTCGCGAGTGCCCAGCGGCTTGACGAGTCCCGTTATGTCTTTGAGCAGAATCGTCACGTCTTGCGGTTTGTAAGTCCCGAACATTTCAGCACCTCACCACGAAAATTTTTTCAACGTCGTGAACGTTCAACGCGGAAATTAAATCGCTCAAGCCCGCCGAAAAATTTTCCGAATTTGTCATGATAATCGCCGCGTCGTAATGTTTCAGGTTATAAATAAACGTCGTGCGGTTTTCGTCGTAAAAACTGCGGAGCTTGAAACCTGCGCGAATCGGATAATTTTCGTCGTTGCAAATGCCAATCGGGCTGCGCGTCGTGGAATGAGTGACGACTGAAAAATTTTCTATTTCGAGCCAAAAACCTGCGATAATTGCGGGCAACATGAATTCTTCGGTACCGAGAACCAAAACATTGCCCGAAATTTTTTCGCGCTTTAAAAGGTCGACGACAAAATTTCCCGCAAGTTCGCATTGGCTGAAGTAATCGCCGATTTTAACGCCTTTACGCGGGTCTTTTAAGGGAGAAGGGAGAAGGGACAAAGGACAAGGGATTTTGACGGGCTGAACCGTACTTGCCGCCGTGACGGAAAAATTTGACGCATCGAAAGTTTTATCGAGCTTGACGAGACTGACGCACGAAATATTTTCCGCCGCCAAAGTCGCAAGATTTTCATCACTCAAGCGGTTGATTATCGACGCCGCGCAGATTTTTTTGCCGTTGAGCGCGGGGAATTCGCTTTTCAGTTGGCGGACAATGTTCAGCAAAGTTTTGCCCGTCGAAAGTTCGTCGTCGACAAAAATAATTTCGGGCGTGCGTTCAATCAGTTCTGACAAATTTTCGGCAAAAAGTTTTTGTTCGGGCGCGTGGCTGTGTTCTTCCAAAAACTCCACGAAGTTTCCCGAAAAATTTTCCCGTGTCGTCTGCAGGTAAAAACATTCGTCGGAAATATTTTTCGCGACGACCGCGCCGACAGCCGTTGCAGTTTCCGCGAAGCCGATAACCAGTCGCGCCGCAGAAAATTTTTCCGCAACCAAAAATCCGAGCGAATTCATCATTTCGAGCGCGATTGTCGGGCTTGTCGGCAGGTGTTTGCCTTGCAACGGGTTGACGAGCAAATAATTTCGCCGCGTGTTTTTGAAACGTTTGGCGACGCGCAAAACGTCAGCTTCAGAATAATTTTTCATTGCGTCACCCCGTAAATTTCGCCGAGAATTTTGATTCGCCGCGCCCAATGCAGGTGACATTTAATTTCGTTCATGCGCGAGCCGTCGACGCTTTTCATGACGCCGTGCGTGCCGGATTTCCAACTTAACAGCTGATTGGCGTCGTCGAAGTCTGTTTTGGAAACTTTCATTGAGTCGAAAATAATCGGCAACTGCGCGGGATGAATCGAAGTTTTTCCGATAAAGCCGTTCACGCGATCAAGTTCGAGTTCGCGCTTGAGACCGGCCGCCCACGCGCCGTTGTTGTGCCCGTTGAAATAATTCCATACCGCGCCCGAAACGACATAATCACGAGCGAAAACGTTCAAAATGTCGCTCAAAATGTCGCGGATAATGCACAGGTCGTAAACGGTTTGATTCATGTTGCGGCGCAGGCCGTACAGGTTGCAGAAATCGTTGACGCCGACGCGCACATTGAGCACGAGTTGTTTTGATTCGTCGAGCAGTTGTTTCATCGACAAAAGTTCCGTGCGACGCGTCAAAATGCTTGCGACGCGGTTGCTTTCGAGTGTCGGCATTACGAAAATTTTTGCTTGCCGTGCGAGATTTATAAATGCCGGGGCGTTTTGCATGTCGAATTTCGGCAAAATGTAACCCGTCAAAATTTTTGAGCGCGAGCCGATTTTTTCATGGAACATTTCCAGATGACGCGGCGAACGAATCCGCACGAAAATCAGCGGCAAATCTTTTTCGAGTGATTCAAGTTCGCGCAAAATTTTTTCGAGAGATTTTTCCGCTTCGTCGACTGAATCATCTGAAATCGAATCTTCCAAACAAAAAGCTACCGAAGTTAATTGCGGCAGCTTGTCTTGCGAAAAATTTTGGACAAAATTTTTTTGAAATGCCGGCATGTAAAGCAACCCGCCGACTTTATACTGCAAAATTTCTTTATAGAGCATTTGATACCTCCGCAAAAAGTTTTTCGGCGCATTTTACCTGCGTTGACAATCAAAGTCAATGACAAAAGTCAATCAGTTTTCGCGGCAACGAATCACTTTTCGATAACGCCGAACGAAACGGAACTGGCAACGGCGAATGCAAGCTGGCGCGCATGAGGTGTTGCATCCAATGGGAGTATTCCACGACTGCTCAAAAATTTTTATCGTCAAGTTCAATCACGCCGAAAGTTACGGAACTGTATTTGCCGCCGTCGACGATTTTGAATCCGAGCCGCGCAAATTCGGGACTGCCCGCGTGTTCCTTCATGACGACGCGAAATTTTGCGACGCGACACGCTTCACGAATCATTTCGGGTGACAACGGATTTTTTTCGGCGAGCGGGCGCAACGGATTGATTCCCGAACTTTTTTGGACGGGGCGACGAAACATCGGATCAAAGTAAACCGCGTCGAAAGAATTTTCCGCGCACGTCGGCAAAAAATTTTCTGCGGCAACGTTAATGACTTCGACGCGGCGCATTGCCTCCAAAATGTGCGGACTGTCTTCGGAAAAAGTTTTCATGCCGTGACGAACAATTTCGGCGATGAGCGGATTTTTTTCGAGTGCGACAACTTTACCGCTTGCGCCCGCGACGAAACTTGCAACAATGGCGTCGGAACCCAAACCGAGCGTGCAATCCAAAATTTTCGAGCCGGCGGAAATTTTCAGCGCGTCAATTAATCTGTCGCCGTCACCTTCGCGCAGATTTTTTATTCGTAAATGTGCCGTGTTCGGGTGAAAAAAGAATTCGCCCGCCGAATTTATGACGCTGAGCGAATTTTTCTTGACGAGCAAAATATTTTCGATGCCGTGAATTTTTTTCAGCGCGTCGAACGAAAGATTTTGACGCACGACGAATTTTCCGCCGAGCCGTGAAGAAATTTCTTCCGCAAGTCGTTCAAGTTCCGAATTCGGATTGCGAACAGTCGTCACGATAAAATTTTCCATTAACAAGCCTCCGTTGCAAAAAAATTGACGAGCCGCGTCGTGCGACCCGCCGTGAGATTTTCAAGTTCGTATGTAATTTTTCGGGCAAGTTTTACTTGAGGACTTTTGTCGCGCCTTCGTTCATCTTGATGAAATCCATGCCCGCAAGTGCGGTTTCTTTCTTGATGTTTTTGCCTGCCGCGTGAGCCGCCGCGATTTTGTCGAGGTT
>CAMUZL010000015.1 GCA_947165185.1 uncultured Selenomonadales bacterium | reverse complement strand
TCAGCTTTTCAATAGGAATTGTTGACAGGAATTCTTTCTGCTTGTAAAATTGGCGCGGCAAAATCAATTCGGAGTGTCAACAAAATCATTCCAAATTGTATTTCGGAGGCGGTCACTTTATGAAGTACAAACGTGTAGTTTTGAAGTTGAGCGGCGAAGCACTGGCGGGCGAAAAAGGTTTCGGGATTAATCCTCCCGTCGTCGAATCAATCGCTCGACAGATCAAACGAGTTCACGACGCGGGGCTCGAAGTTGCAATCGTTGTCGGCGGCGGAAATCTCTGGCGCGGTTTGAGTGGAGCGGCAAAAGGCATGGACAGAACGTCTGCAGATTACATGGGAATGCTCGCGACGATTATGAACGCGCTGGCATTGCAGGACGCATTGGAACAGCTGAAAGTTTTTACCCGCGTGCAAACCGCAATCGAAATGCGCGAAGTTGCCGAGCCTTACATTCGTCGTCGTGCAGTTCGTCACTTGGAAAAAGGTCGCGTCGTAATTTTCGGCGGCGGCACGGGCAATCCGTATTTTTCCACGGACACAACTGCGGCTCTGCGTGCGGCGGAAGTCGAAGCCGATGTAATTTTGATGGCGAAAAAAGGCACCGACGGCGTTTACGACTGCGACCCGAACAAATTCCCCGAAGCAAAAAAATTCGACACGCTCAGTTACATCGACATTCTCAACTTGGGACTGCACGTCATGGACTCCACGGCAACAAGCCTTTGCATGGACAATCACATTCCGCTTGTCGTCTTCAACATTGACGACCACGAAAATATTTTCCGCGCCGCAACGGGCGAAATTATCGGCACAACGGTGGATTAATGCGCAATGCGAATTCGTAATGCGTAATGAGGAGGGAATTTTAAAATGACCGGTGAAGTTATCAAATCGGCTGAAGACAGGCTCAACAAAACTCTCGACGCCTTGAAAAAAGATTACGGCACACTCCGTGCGGGACGCGCCGCGCCCAGTTTGCTCGACAAAGTTACGGTTGATTATTACGGCACGGCGACGCCCGTCAACCAAATCGCCAACGTCACAATCCCCGAACCGCGCATGATTATGATTAAGCCTTACGACAAATCTTCGCTTAAAGAAATCGAAAAGGCAATTCAAAAATCCGATCTCGGTTTGACGCCCAACAACGACGGCACCGCGATTCGTTTGACAATTCCGCAACCGACGCAGGAACGCCGCAAGGAACTTGTCAAAATCGTGAACAAGAAGGCCGAGGAAGCCAAAGTCGCCATGCGCAACATTCGCCGCGACGCCAACGAATCAATCAAGAAACTCGAAAAGGGCAAACAGATCACCGAGGACGACCGCAAAGACGCGCAAGAAAAAATGCAAAAACTCCTCGACAAATTTATTAAGCTCGTCGACGGCGTCAAGGCCGCCAAAGAAAAGGAAGTCATGGAAGTTTGAAAAATCAATGCGTAATTGGTAATGCGTAATGCGTAATGATTTTGGATTTTTAATTACGAATTACGCATTGCGCATTACGAATTGGAGTTAAAGCATGTGGGACAGCAACGCCGACTTGCTTGCGCGAGTCGATAAAACGAAATTGCCGCGACACGTGGCGATTATTATGGACGGCAACGGACGCTGGGCAAATGTTCGCGGACTTTTGCGAAGCGCGGGACACACCGCCGGCGTCAAAACCTTGAAACAAATTTTAAAAACGGCAGTCAATCTTAAACTCGAAGCGTTGACGGTCTACGCATTTTCTACAGAAAATTGGAAGCGGCCTCACACCGAGGTCGACTTTTTAATGCACTTATTTTCGGATTATCTGGAACGCGAAAAGCAAGAAATGCACGCCAACAACGTCCGCATAAAATTTTTGGGACGCACGGAAGATTTTTCGCCCGCGTTGCAAAATTTGATGCGCGAATCAGTTGAGCTGATGAAAAACAACACGGGTGTCAAATTTAACGTGGCGGCGGATTACGGCGGGCAAGATGAAATTGTTCGTGCCGCACAGAAAATTTCGCGCCGTGTCCAAGCGGGTGAACTGTCGCCCGAAAACATTTCCGCGCAGATTTTTGCCGACGAACTCGACACTGCGGGACAACCGCCCGTCGATTTGCTGATTCGCACGGGCGACGAAATGCGCCTGAGCAATTTTTTGTTGTGGCAAACCGCTTACGCAGAATTTTGGTTCACCGAGACGCCTTGGCCGGAATTCACGCCCGAAGAATTTGTAGACGCGCTGATTGATTTCGGCAAGCGTTCTCGACGTTTCGGCGCACTGAAAAATTAAGGAGAAATTTTAATGACGAACGCTCCGAAAATTTCCGTGATTATCCCGATGTTCAACGCGGAAAAATTTATCGGCGAATGTCTCGAATCAATTTTGAAGCAAACGTTTCAAGATTTTGAAGTCATTGTCGTCAACGATTGCGCCACCGACTCAAGCCTTGCGATTGTTGAAAGTTACGTTCCAAAATTCAACGGACGCTTGAAAGTTTTTCAACTGGAACAAAACACGGGCAGCGGTGCCGTGCCGCGCAACACGGGCTTGAAAGTTGCACGCGGAGAATATGTTTTTTTCGTTGACGCCGACGATTCACTCACATTGACGGCGTTGGAAGAACTTTACACGCTTGCAAAAAAATTTGATGCCGAGGTTGTTTATTTCGAGAAATATTATTGGCTGAATTCATTGACCGGATTTATTGAAGTCAAGACTTCTCAAGAAGGTAAATTGGTTTCCGAGCCGACTTTTGAGACGGAAGACCTCGCCAAACGTATTGAAAAATTTTTCCGGAAAGAGATTTGGGTGACGCCTTGGTGTAAATTGGTTCGCCGTGAATTGCTGATTGAACACGAAATTTTCTTTCCGCCGGTTGTAATTGGCGAAGATGACATTTGGACATGCGGAATTTTTTTTCACGCGAAAAAAATTTTGCGGGTGCCCAATGTCGTTTATATTTGGCGACAACACAACGATTCGATGTGCAGACGAAAAAGAACTCCTCAACAATACGTCGAATTTTTAATCAATCCACTTGTTTTCGGCTTGAAAACGCTTGATCGATTCATGATGGATTTAAATTTCTTCCGTCAAAATCCTCAATATCGTTACGCCGTTTTGGAACATTCCATTCATGGCAAAATCGATTGCTTGCCCGATTACACCGATATACTGTCGGCATTTGACATTTGCGAAATAATTTTCAAGCGCTTCGGAAAAGATTTTGACAACAACGAGGTTTTGATATCCGTTCTTTTCGCGATTGTTTGTGACTTGAAGAGAAATTTGAGAATCCAACGCACGCAGTTGGCAGAAAAAAATAATCAGCTTAAAAATCTTTCCGAACAATTTCAGGAAGTAATTGACGCACTTCAAGCACAGGGCAACTCAAAATAAAAAATTCGTCAATCCGTTTCGACTCGATGACGCAACAAGAAATTTTCGTCGCCAATCGTCAACGAATTGAAAGCTCAACTCAAGGAGAAATTTTAATGAACAATATCCCCGCAATTTCCGTTATCATCCCGATGTACAATGCGGAAAAATTTATCGCCGAATGTCTCGAAAGTCTTTTGGCGCAGACGTTTCAAGATTTTGAAGTCATTATCGTGGACGATTGCTCCACCGATTCAAGTCCCGCGATTGCCGAAAGTTACGCGTCGAAATTCAACCGGCGGCTGAGACTTGTCCATACGAAAGAAAATTCCGGCGGTTGCGCAATTCCCCGTGACATAGGTCTGCCTTTTTCACGCGGAGAATATATTTTTTTCATGGATGCCGACGATTTAATCACGTTGACCGCGCTGGCAGAACTTTTTACGCTTGCGGAAAATTTTGATGCCGACATTGTCTATTGCGAAAAATATTACAAAGCCAAGAGCGATTTAAGCGAAATTGTTATTCAAAGTGAACAACACGGCGGAAGTTTCGTCGACAAACCGACGCTTGAGTCTGAAGATTTGACGGAACGCGTGCAAAAAATTCTTCAACACGATTTTTGGGTGACTTCGTGGAGCAAACTCGTCAGGCGCGATTTGTTGATTGAAAACGAAATTTTTTTCTTGCCCGTAAAAATAGCTGAAGATGACATTTGGACTTATGAAATAATTTTTCGTGCGAAAAAAATTCTGCGCGTGCCCAATGTCGTTTACATTTGGCGGCAAAGCGAAGATTCACTGTTCCGCAGAAATCGGACGGCGAAAAACGAAATAGAGGTATGGAGCAATCCTTTGATTCTCGGCTTGAAAAAATTTGATGACTTCATGGGCGAGACGAAATTTTTCCGCGAAAATCCGCAGTATCGTTTGGCGATGTTGGATCATTTGGCACACGGACGGTGTTTCGCGCAACTTTCAAAAATCGGCGCGGAAATTTCGCCGCTGGAATTTTACGAAACGATACGTGACGGCTTTGAAAAAAATCTCGGCGAGTACAATGTTTTGGTCGCGTATTTGTGCACGCTCATAACCGAACAGCGAAAAAATTTGCAACTCAAAGACGAACAGATTCAACAGTTGATAAATCGAATTGAAAATCAGTGAGGAAGTGACGCCTTGGCTTTAAGAATTATCACGGGGATTATCGGCATTGCCGTCGCGGCGTTCGTAATTCAAAACGGCGGCGCACCTTTTGCGGGCTTTGCAATTTTTTTGTCGCTCGTCGCTTGGCACGAATACTCAAGCGCGTTTCGGCGGGCGGGCGTCATCACGACGTATATTTTCGGCGCACTGGCGTTGATTCTGTTGCAATGTTGCGCGTGGCTCGGCAACGTCGAAGAACTTTTGGCGGTCTTGACGCTGAGCATGTTGGCAATATTTTTGCTGACGGTAATTCTGCGCGGCTCCACACGCCCGACAGACGCTTGTGTTTCCGTGGCGGGGGTCATGTATATCGGGTTGCCGTTCGCGCATTTGATTTTCCTGCGCTTTTTGTCCGACGAACCGCAACCGGGCGAGGCCGTGACGACCGTCAAAGAATTGGCGACGAACAACACGACTTTGCTCGACAAGTTTGACTTTAGCGCAATCACGAATTTACTTCCGACGCTCGATTTGAGTTTGAATTTGAACGTCGACGGCGGTTGCGCACTCGTTTGGATTTTGTTTGCCTGCACGTGGGCTTCCGACACGTTCGCTTACTTTGTCGGCTCGGCGTTCGGCTCGCACAAACTTGCTTCGTCAATCAGCCCGAACAAAACCGTCGAAGGTTTTCTCGGCTCGATTTTCGGCACGATTTTGACGGCAGTTGTTGTCGGCACGTTTATTTTCGGTTTGCCGCTCGTGAAAATGGCGATAGCGGGCTTTATCCTGTGTTTGGCGGCGACGCTCGGCGATTTGGTTGAATCGGTTTTGAAACGTTTCGCGGGCATAAAAGATTCGGGATTTTTTCTGCCGGGGCACGGCGGTGCGCTCGACAGATTCGACAGCATTTTTTACACCGCGCCGACGTTTTATTATTTCGTGATTTTGTCGGGCATCGCGTAAATGCAATGCGTAATTGCTAAAAGCTTAAAGCTTAAAGCTCAAAGCTAATCAACGAGGTGAAAAATTTTGATTCTGACGATAGCGGCGGCGGTTTTCGTTTTCGGACTGCTCGTGCTCGTTCACGAATTCGGGCACTTCATCACCGCGAAAATGACGGGAATGCGCGTCGACGAATTTGCAATCGGTTTCGGCCCGAAATTAATCAGTCGCAGACACGGCGAAACGCTTTACTCGTTGCGGGCAATTCCACTCGGCGGCTTCAACGACATTGCGGGCATGGATCCCGACAACAACACGGCGGGCGATCGCGGTTTTTGCGCAAAGCCCGTTCTTTCTCGGATGATTGTAATTTTGGCGGGCGCGGCGTTCAATTTCCTGTTGCCGATTGTTTTATTCTTCGGAATTTACGCGACACTCGGCGCGGCGAAACCTGCAACGGAACCGATACTCGGCGGAATAATTTCGGGAATGTCCGCAGAAAAAGCCGGGCTTAAAGTCGGCGACAAAATTCTTTCCGTCAACGGGCAACCCGTCACCACGTGGATTGAATTCACAGACAAGCTCAAAGAAATTGAAGCGGGACAAAATATTTCGCTCACTTACGAACGCGACGGCGTCACGGACGAAACGACGGTTATTCCGACTTTCGACGAACACGAAAAACGTGCACTTGTCGGCGTGCAAAGTTCAATCGACTACGAACCGAAAACTTTGCCCGAATCTTTCACGCTGGCGATTGACCACACGAAAGACATAACCGTCTTCATGATTGATTCGATTGCCAAACTGTTCCGCGAGCCGGAGCAAACCGAAAATCTTGCGGGGCCGATTGGTATCGTGCAAATGTCGGGGCAAGTCGCCGAACGCGGTTTTGTGCCGCTGTTGAACTTTGCCGCGCTGTTGTCAATCAACTTGGGAATTGTCAACTTATTGCCCGTGCCCGTGCTTGACGGCGGTCATTTCGTGAATTTATTCATTGAAGCTGTTCGCGGCAAACCTCTCGGCGCAAAGGCAGTTGCTTACACTCAACGCGTCGGCATTGCGCTTTTGCTGATGTTGATGCTCTTCGCGACGAAAAACGACATCATGCGGGTTTTCTTTAAATGACGAAAAAAAATCCTCGCCGAGTGCGGGGAATTTTTTTTGGGGAGTTGTTTACATGAAAAAATTTTGTGCGTAAAGGAGTTGATTCGCATGAAGAAAATTTTTCTGGCGTGGATATTGACACTGTGTTTGTTGTTGAGCGCGAAAGTCAACGCCGCAAAAATTGATTGGGACACTGCGCCGCGCTTCGACAACTTTGAAAATCTCGTCGAATATCTCAACGATTGCAAGTACGCGCTGAAAACGACCGTGCCCGTGGTTTGCGTCAACGGTTTTGTTCCCGACAGCAAAAAAATTCCCGAACTGCGCCCGATATTTTTTTTGAAGTGGACGACTTACACCAAACCCGGGCAAAATTTGCGCATCCTCTACGAAATAACGAACTACCCCGGCGAACGCGTCGCGTGGGCGTATCTTCACAGGGACACATCTTTTTTGAACGATGACGAAATGAAACTTTACGCCGCAGCGGTTGATCTAGTTAATGATGCGAAAAATTTTTCATCCGACCCGCTTTATCGGGAGCTGTACATTCACGACCGATTGACGGGCAAAACGGTTTATTACAACGAGGAACCTCAGCCGCGATATGGACGATTTAAAACGGCTCTCGGCGTGATTTTTGACGGCAAAGCGAATTGTCAAGGTTACGCCGACGCTTTTTACATGCTCGCCACAATGTGCGGCCTGCACGCGGACAAAGTCAACGGCTATGTGAAAAACAGTTCGCACACGTGGAACACGGTTACTTTCGGCGACAAAAGTTATTTCGTTGACGTGACTTGGGACGATTCGGCTTGCAAGTTGGGCAACGAGAAATATAATTCTTACATTTATTTCAACGCGCCGACGCAGGTTATGACGAATCATCGCTGGTACACGGCTCACGCGCCGAAAAATCTTCGCGACACGCCCGACAAATACAATTTTTATCACGCAAAGGAATATAAGACTTCCAACGGAAAATATTTCGGCACGTCGTTTGATTTTGTTGAAGACGCGCTGAATCACATTGCCAATCGAATCGCGAAACAAGGTTACAAAATTTCGAGAGTCGAGGCTCCCTACAACGAGTATTATTTTGACGTGAACAATTCGCTGAAACTGTTGACGAAAAATTTTCTGTTGCAACTCGGCTGGAGTGGCACGGTCACCATGAATATTGAGCGGCACGGCAATTACATGTACTTCACCGTTAAGGCCGCGAAAAAGTGACGCACTCAGCCGAAAACCGATTGTTGCGTCGAATAATTTTTGATATATAATCGTGACAAAAATTCCGCGCAGCTTGAAAGGAGCTGATTCGCATGAAGAAAAATTTTTTGACGGGCGCACTGGTAATGTGTCTGTTACTCACCGGTTGCGGCAACAATGTCGCATCAAACACCGGCGGCGGTGAAAAAATCGACTTACATGCAACGGAAGTCAGCGAACCGAAAACTTACGGCATCGGGACGGAAATTGCCGAAGAGGAAGTCACGCCGCAAGACCAAAGCGCAACCAAAAGCAATATTGATTGGAACCGTGCACCGCATTTCAACAACTTTGATTCGCTTGTCGAGTATCTCAACGACTGCAAAAAAAATCTGCAAACTTATCAGCCCGTGATATGCGACGGCTTTGTTCCCGACAGCAAATCAATTCCAAACACCCGCGCCATTCAGTGGCTCAGTTGGACGGATTACGGCAACGGGCGAATTCTTTATCAGATAACGAATTATCCCGGTGAACGCGTGGCGTGGGCGTACACTCACAACGATACGTCTTTTTTGAGCAACGAGGAAAAAAATCTTTACAACGTGGCAGTTCAACTTGTCAACGACGCGAAAAATTTTTCGTCCGACTTGCTCTATCAGGAACTTTATCTTCACGACAGAATTGCGGACAGGGCGGAATATTACACCGAAGATCCTCAGCCGAAACTTGCGCGTTTCCAATCGGCTTTGGGCGCATTGATTGACGGCAAAGCGAACTGTCAAGGTTATTCCGACGCGTTTTACATGCTCGCCACAATGTGCGGCATAAGCGCGGATAAAGTTTGCGGTTACGGCAACGACGAGGGGCACACGTGGAACACGGTGACTTTCGGCAATGAAAGTTATTTCGTCGACGTGACATGGAACGACGGCAAATGCGTCATGAATAACGTGCCGTACAACTACTACATTTACTTCAACGCGCCGACGGACGTTATCGGCTCGGATCATCGCTGGTACACGGCGCACGCCCCGCAAAATCTTCAGGCGAATCCCGACGGACGAAATTTCTATCACTCGCAGGCCTACAGCAATTCCAACGGGCGATATTTCGGCGCGTGGTCGCTCACTGCCAACGATGCACTTGACCACATTGCCTATCGAATCGCGAATCAAGGTTATAAAGTTTCGTGGATTGAGGCTCCCTACACCGAAAGTTATACGAACGTGAACAACGCGCTAAATTATTTGCTTAACGCTTTGACGAATCGCGGCTGGCGTGGGCACGTCAACATGGTTGTTAATTGGCGCGGCAACAAGTACATGTACTTCACGGTTGAGGCAACGCCGTACTGACTGCAATTAGGAATGAGGAATTTGGAATTTGGAATTAAAACGCGTAATAATTCTTAATTCCTAATTTCAAATTCCACATTGCTTTTCATACGTTTCCGGCGTAAACGAAATTCAGATGTTCTTTGGCAATGTCGACCAGTTCATAAATTTTTTTGACGGGCGTCGGCGGCAAGTTCCTAACCCTGTAGTGCGGGAAAAATCGGCTGATGTGCAACGGAATATCTTTCGACAGCGACGCAAGCCACGCGGCTTCGGCGGCCATATCTTCGGGCGAATCGTTCATTGTCGGCACAATCAGCGACGTAACTTCGACGTGACAACTCTGCGCGGACATTTCAATCGTGCGGCGAACAGTTTCAAAATCTCCGCCGAGCAACGAATAAATTTCTTGACTGAAACCTTTCAAGTCGATATTCATTGCGTCAATCAGCGGCAAAATTTTTTTCAACGCGGCGGGCGCAACTGTCCCGTTCGTGACGAGGACGACTTTCAAGCCGACAGCTTTAAGCAAATTCGCCGTGTCGCGAACAAATTCATAACTTATAAACGGCTCGTTGTAAGTGAACGCGACGCCGATATTTTTTTCGGGAATAAGTTCAACGGCAAGTTCGGCAAGTCTTTCCGGCGAAATTTGGCGCGTCGGGAAAGTCGAATCAGCCATTGAAATTTCGTGATTCTGGCAAAACGGGCAGTTTAAATTGCAACCGTAGCTGCCGACCGAAAGAATCCGACTGCCGGGGAAAAATTTACTCAGCGGCTTTTTTTCAATCGGGTCAAGTGCAATTGAAGTTATCGCGCCGTAATTGAGCGCGGTAATTTTTTTGCCGTCGTTGACGCGAGCCCGACACGCGCCGATTTCGCCTTCGTCAAGCCTGCAATGGCGCGGACAAATTTCGCAAACAAGTTTTTCGCTCATGATGAAACCTCCCAAAGAAATTTTCAAGCATTGTATCACGTCGGGCACTTTGAAGTTCGTTATTGCCAAAAATTTTTCGCGCCGATATAATCAAGCAAATTCATGAACGGAGGAATTCACATGCTCAACGAAATTAATTGGCCGCAAGATTATCTGCCGGGGACGACCGACAACTTTGCGTCGAATGAAATTATCGTGGCGGGAATCACGGCGGCGGAAGTTTTCGACAACCTGATTGACACGTCAATTTGGCCGACTTACTACGACAACGTTGCGGACATTTTCTTTTACGCGGGCGACGCTCCCAAACTCAAGTCCGATACGCGCTTCAAGTTTTCGACGTTCGGTTTCCCGATTGAAGCGCAAGTCGTCGAGTTCGAGCCGCCTACTGACGGCAAGCCGGGTCGTTTGGCGTGGCACGGTTGGGCTGAAGGTGACGCCGAACATCGCCTTGACGTGATTCATGCGTGGCTTTTGGAAGATTTGCCGCAAGGTCGCGTTCGGATTTTGACGCAGGAGTCTCAAAAAGGCAAGCCCGCCAAAGATCTGTTCGACACGCAGCCCGACATCATGAATCAAGGTCACCAAGACTGGATTAAAGGTTTGGCGCGAACGGTTTTGGCGGCGAAAAAATAATTCATGCAACGCGACAAACTTTACAACTGCCCCGTCGACGCGGCGTTGAGCGTTTTCGGCGGCAAGTACAAGGCGATTATTCTGCACCACCTGATTGAAAAAACTTTGCGCTTCGGCGAACTTCGTCGGCTTATTCCTCAGGCGTCGCACAAAGTTTTGATTCAACATCTGCGCGAGCTGGAACGTGACGGAATAATTCACCGCGAAGTTTATCCCGTCGTCCCGATGAAAACCGAATACAGCTTGACGGAATTCGGCAAAACTTTGACGCCGATTCTTGCCGCGATTTGCGAATGGGGACGAACTTATATGGGCGACTTCATTCGACAATAAAAAAATCCTCGACTCAATGTCGGGGACTTTTTTGTTACTGAAAAAAAATTTTATGACTGCAACCACAACGCCTGATATTTTTCCATTTGCGTCAAGGCGTACCTAAACAACGCTCGCGCAATTTCGGGATTTTTGTTGAACGCATTCAACAGGACGTTTCGCGGAACCATCAGCAGTTGAGCTTGATCGGTCAAGACTTCCGCGCTCAATAAAAGTTTCGGATCTCTCAGGAAACTCGTCGGGTTGATGAATGCATTTTTTCGCACGACGTCAAGGGGATTGTACCAGCCGTCGCCCGTGTCGACACTGCGCACCAACTTGCCGTCGACGACGAAAATAAATTTCTTCGCAAGCACGTCACCCGAAATTCTGTCGCCTTCGTAAAAAGTTTCAAGCGTCGACTGCTCGTCGAAAAGGTCAATCATGCCCTCGAAGCGTCCTTGCAGAATCGGCAACTGCGACAAGAAATTGCGGATTTTTTTGCGCGTGTCTTCGGACGAAGTTTTTTTGGACTGCAACATTTCAATGCGATACTTGAGATTGTTTTTGAAGTCGGGGAACTTCGCGTTCCAGTCGACAAGAATTTGTTGCAAAACCAAATTGTACAGCTCGCACAGCCGCTCGACGCCACCCGCAACGAAGCATTTGTTGTCGTACAGGAAAGTCAGCGTCAAGTTTCGTTCGGAATAGCGGAAGTACGCGCCGAGTTTCATGCCTTGAGCGTCCCACGAATTTTGCGCGACGACATGTCCCAAAGGTTCCGCCCGTGCGCCGACGTAATCGAATTCGTCAGACCGAAAGTCGCGGAAGCTCAAGAAGTGGTCGAACAACTTGCCCGTCGACAAATTTTGCAGGTCGTCCCAATCGACGCGGCTGTACGGTTGCGACACGACGAGTTGACGGAATTGGTTGGTGACAATTTTTTCGACGGTCAAGGTGTCGTCGCCGATTAAACGCACGGGAATCATGTTGAGCGAAAAATTTTCGTCGCGCTTGCTTTCGGACAGAATTTGGCAGAACAGGCAATCCTTGCGTCGATTGACGATCTGCAACATGAAGCCCCACGCACTCTGCAGAATCGCCGTCAACATCATGCGGTTTGACTGCGCACGCGAACGCAGGTCGCTTAAAATGTCGACGGGCACTTTCGCACGGAAAGATCTTTGGAGGTAAGCCCCGTTGATATTTCGCTCGAACGGCAACTTCGCAAGCGGCGGCGCGTTGTCGAGAACTTTCGCCCAGTAATCGCGGGCGGTCGAGTGGTCGAAAACTTTAGGTTGCGACGCGGCGGGACTTGTCGACGGAATTTCTTCGACGCTGTCGGTCACCGTCGCGAAAAATTTTTTGGCGTCGAAGCTGTCGGAAATCAACTGCGCACGCGTCACCAGCACGGCGAAATCTTCGTCGCTCATCTTGAAGACCGAAAACCGAATCAGCAGGTCGTGCTTGAGGTCAAATTCGCGGCGCATGTCCGCCTCCATCAGTTGCGACAAAATTTCGTTGTGCTCGTCTTTGTCTGTGTTCGTCATGTTGCGGAAGACGACGACGGGGCGAAAGACGTTTTGCGAGCGAATGACTTTAACCGTGCGCGTGCCGACCGTGCAGAAATTCACGCGCAGATTTTCATTGTCGGTAAGCGTGCGATGGATTGCGGCGTTGAACTTTATCGGCATGACGCTGCCGCGAACTTTGTAGAGCGTCTGAACGTAGAAATGCGGCGACACAAAGTTTTTGCCCGCGAAGAATTTTTTCTCCTGCGCGGACAAATCGCGAATCGCCTCAAGTTTGTTGGGGTTGTAGCCGCTGCCGTCGAAGAATTGTCGCCCGTAAACGCTTTCGAGAATTCGTTTCTCGTCGGGATTGAGTTGCACAAAATTTTCCATGACACACCGCCTTAGAATCAATTTGGAATTTGAAATTAGGAATTTGAAATTGGCGACGCGAATTTAATTTCACATTCCAAATTCCTAATTCCTCATTGTTTTTCATGCTACTTGTTGACGCGAAGTTTCAAGCACGGCCGAAATTGCACGGGCGATTTTTTTGTTCGGGACGTTCACCGGCAGAAATAAATTTTCCGCGTCCAAATTCAAAGCCGCCGCCAAAATTTCCCGCGCAGAATTTCCGAACGCCAACATTTTCGCCGTGTAATTTTCAATCTCGTGAACTTTGACGAAAAACATATCTACGCCCGTCGACGAAAAATTTTCCGTCATAAATTCGGCAAGCCGCCCGGAAAGTTCGTCGCGAGCCTCGGCGTCAAGCGTCGCAACCGTCGAATAGCCGCACTTCAGCCCGCCCGCGTCGAAAGTTTTAAAGTCCGTGAAAATAATTTCGCGTTCGGTCATTCCGCTGTAATCGGTGAATTCGCGCTCCATGTCCAGAAAAAATTTCGTGCGGTCGTCAATTTCGGCAAGCTTTTGCAATTCGTCGGCCGTTTGCCTGTCCAAATTCGTCGTTGTAGCGGAACGCAGATTATCCGTGTCCGAAAGAATCGCCGCGAACATCAGCCCCGCCATTTTTTTATCGACGTCGACATTTCCGTTGCGGTAACACATGCGAACAATAGTCGCCGTGCAACCGACGGGCATTCGCAGATAAAACACGGGCGAATTCGATTTAATGTCGCCGAACAAATTATGGTGATCGACAATCTCCAAAATATTCGCTCCGTCAATTCCGCTCACCGCCTGCGACGCGACGTTGTGGTCAACCAAAATGACGTTGCAACCGACGGCATTTTCCAACACGGGCGGCGCGGGCACGTCGAAATATTTAAGGATAAATTCGCTCTCACGATTGAGCGCGCCCGAAACGCGAGCTTCGCATTTGAAATTCAGTTGCTGTTTTAAATTCGCGTAGGCAATCGCCGAACAAACCGTGTCGCTGTCGGGGCAGGTGTGCCCGATAACGTAAGTGGGCTTTTCGACTTCGCCAAGCTCCTCGATTAACGCGGAACGAATATCGTCCGGTTGCGCCCGACATTCGCCGCCGACGGGCAACGCCGCAAAAGTCAACAACATCCCGACGATAAAGCCCCACATGCGCAAGAAAAATTTTAACGCCTTCAAGATACGTCACCTCCCGCGAAAATTTTTGACGACTCAAGCGTTGACTTCAGACGATTGATTTTGATTGTGCAGACGAGTTTCAAGCGCGTCAATCGCCTGCAAATGCGCTTTGAAAATTTTCTGTTGCTTTTCGGGCAGCGACGAGTATTCGGATTTTAAATCGTAAATCGTCCTGCCGACAATGTTCGGAATTTCTTTGAAGCCGCTGAAAATCGTAAAGCCGCGCATTTCCTCGCCGCCGGTTATCGTGCCGTCAGACTTGCAGGAAATAATCACGACCGAGCCCGCGCCGAAACGTTGACGATTTGAGCCGACGCCCAAATTTCCGAGCTTGTGCAGTTTGCTGACGGTTTTGCGATAATTTTTTATCTGAATATGCGTGCCGAGAAGTTGCAACAACATCAGCCCGAACAAAACCGCCAGGCAATCGCTGATTGTCATTGTAATTTCCTCCTGTCGTGTAACTTGTCCGAAATAATATCACACCGAGGCACTTTTAAAAAGTTTTCAACGCAAAAAAAATCCCGCCAAATTTTTGACGGGAAGAATTTTTATCAAGTTGCCGCCGCATTGACGAGGACGAAAAATTTTTATGTCGCGCAGAGTTTATTCGTATTTAATTTCGTCGAGAGCCCAGACTTTGCCGGAGATGCGCTGAATCGGTTTGTCGGCGGAGAATTCGAGCACGGGCGCAATGTCCTCTTCGGGATAAATCAGCAAACTGCAAGCTTCCTCGCCGTCCTGCAAGAAAAGTTCAATCGCGGATTTGTCGACGAACAGGCGGAAGTTGAGATGTTGATTCGCGAAAAGTTTGAAGTTGCGAACGCCGATATTAACGTCGGTGTTTTTGCCGTCATTGAACGGGCGAATTCCTTTGCCGCCGAGTTTCATGCCGTTGCGGTCGAGCGTCATGATTTGTTTGTTGCGGTCGTACTTCATGACGAATTTTTCCGCGCCCCATTTAACGTTGATTTCGATTTGACGCGCATCGCCGAACGTGAGATTAATTTCGGATTCGGAGGCTTCGGGCAAATTAATCGGAGTGTTTTGAGCGTTGGAAACGTCGACATCGGTGCGTTCTTTGCGCAGAGCTTTCATTTCTTCGACGGGCTGACTGCGAACTTTGCCTTGATGAATCGTCAATTCACGCGGCATTGTCAAAGTGTACAACCAGCCGTCTTGCGCGGATTCGACGGTATCGGTGAGGTCGGGCATACCAATCCAGCCGATCAAAATATGGCGCGCTTCGTTGGCGATGATTTGCGGCGAATAGAAATCGAAGCCCTTGTCGAGTTCGTGGAATTTGCCGTGAATCATGTCGAGGCTGTCAACGGAGAAATGCCCGATGAAGTAGCCGGCGAGACAGTGATTTTGATATTTCAATTCTTCATGATGAACGCCTTGCGGGCAGACAATCAGAACGTCCATGTCTTCAAACTGCATCAGGTTCGGGCATTCCCACATGTAACCGAAATCGTAATAATCGGTTTTGACTTCGCCGAGCAGTTCCCAGCCGCCTTCGGGTTTTTCCTTGTAGATGAGGACTGCGCCGTTGGTGGGACGTGAACTTTTTGCGGGGTCACTCATGCGCTGTGCCGCCATTGCGAAATAGCGAACGCCGTTGCGATAGAAGAAATTCGGATCTCTGAAATGCGCGGTGTAACCTTCGGGGTTGCCCAAAACTTGAATTTCTTCCTTGACGACGGAGCCGTCTTCCTGCAACGTGCAGAAACGTTGTGCAACGGAGCGAACGTAATTTTCGTCGCGGGAGTTGGCGGTGTAGAAAAAGCGAACTTTGCCGTCTTCGATGAAACCGCAACCGCTGTGGCAACCGTCTTTGTCGTATTGGTCACCCGGCCAAAGCGTAAGTTCGGGCATTGTGTAATGAACGAAATCTTTTGTCGTGGTGTGCATCCACGATTTATTTTTGTGCCAGTTTTGCGCAATCGGCGTGGGGTTCCACTGACAGCAAATGTGGTAGGTGCCGTTGCAGTTGCACAAGCCGTTCGGGTCGCTGATGAGCGAATACGGCGCGTCGACGTGGAATTTGTTGTGCCAGCGGCCGCGATTGGCGATTGCTTCACGAACACGGGCGTCGACTTCTTGCTTGTTAAATCTCTTTTTGATTTCCTCCAAGTTTTCGCCGGATTTTTTTGCCATGAAATATACCTCCCTCAGTTACGTAAAAGTGAAATTATAACCGTGACGACCATCGCACCGATAGCCGCCATCGAAGTTATCGACAGATTGCGGACGTGTTTGCCCATGTCGTTAATGCTGCTCTGCATGTTTGATATGCTTGCCCGAATTTCGCGGATGTCTTCCGCACGCTGATTATCGCGGTCGCGCATTTCTTCCATGAACATGTTAAATTTCGCGTCCTGCAATGCCAGCTTTGTTTGGACTTCATTGTTGATTCGTTCTTGCTCCGTCACGATAATCACCCCCCGCGCTAATTTCGCAACAACGAAATTATAACCGTGACGACCATCGCACCGATAGCCGCCATCGAAGTTATCGACAGATTGCGGACGTGTTTGCCCATATCGCTTAGTCCGGTACGAATTTCGCGAATCTCTTCCGAGCGCATTTGGTTTTGTTGGCGCATTTCGTCTTTGAAGTCTTTCATCTCGCGAATCAGACTGTTGACGTTGGCGGTTGTTTCGCTGACCTGACGTTCGAGACCGGAGACGCGCTCGTCGAGTTTGTCGACTCTCGTTTCAAAGTCTGCCATAAAAATCACCCCGAATCAATTTCTGAACAACGAGATTATAACCACGACAATCATTATGCCGACAGCCGCCGCCGAAGTTATCACCAAATTTCGGACGTGCTTTGTCATATCTGCGCAACTCGCACGAATTGCGCGCATGTCTTCAGCACGTTGCCTGTCGCGTTCGCGCATTTCGGAGCGGAATACTTCTTCCATCATTGCAATCACCTCCGAGTTTATTTAAAAACAGCCGCGCCCGTGTGAAATTTTTCAACTGAACGAGCGCGGCAATGTTTTCAAAGAATCGAAGATGAGCCGGAAAAATTATTCGTCGTGCTTAAACATTGTGTATGTCAAAGCGAAGCCGACTGCAAACGCAATCAGGTTGACTATGATGTATTGGACAATTTGTCCGTTCATGTAAAGGAGCATGCCGGGCAGAACCGTGATACCCATGCCGGTACCTGCCAAGCCGAGGAAGCTGGAAATTGCGCCGCCTGCCGCACCGCCGCAGCAACCGAAGATAAACGGTTTCATGAGGCGCAGGTTGATACCGAAGATTGCCGGTTCGGTGATGCCCAAGAACGCGGGAACAGTCGAGGAAATGTAAAGCGCACGTTTACGCGGGTCTTGCGTTTTGAGCGAAACTGCCAAAGCCGCACCGCCCTGAGCAATCGTCGCGCAGGTGATAATCGCGTTGAACGGGTCGGAGCCTTGAGTCGACAGCAGGTAAATTTCCAACGCGCTGAAGACGTGGTGGACACCGAAAATAACGATGACCTGTTGCAAGCCGCCGATAATCAGACCGCCGACAATCGGAATCGTCAAGAAGTTTTGTACCGCGCCGAAGACGATTTGTTCCAAACCGTGCATAATCGGGCCGACAACGAGGAAGCCGAGAGCCATCGAAACGGTGAGCGTCAAGAACGGCGTAACAATCAAGTCAATCATGTCGGGGATGAAAGTTTTCAACCACTGCTGGAACTTCGCCGCGAAAATACCCAAAACGAGTGCGGGGAGAACCGAACCTTGATAACCGACGAGCGGAATCGTCACGAAGCCCAAATCGAGCGGGATAGGCGTTTTGCCGGCGTATTCGGGCAATGCGGAAGCCTCAATCCACGAGAGACCTTTTTCGGCAATTTCACCTGCCGCGCCACCGACGACATACGCGTTCGGCAAACCGGGGAAGACGAGCATCAAACCTAAAACGATACCGATAACTGCCGTGCCGCCGAATTTATTCATTGTCGACCAACAGACCAACGCGGGCAGGAACGCGAAGGCCGTATCCGTCAAAACCTGCGTCATGAGCAGGAAGTTTGGATCCCATTCGCTGCCGAGTGAAAGTATCGCGCCGCGGGCACCCATGAAAAGACCTGTTGCAACGAGGACGGGGATAATCGGAACAAAAACGTCGCCGAGCGTGCGGGAAATTTTTTGCATCAAGCTCATTTCGGCGTAAGCAGCTTCTTTGCCGCCGCCGCCCGCAAGTGACGGTTTCAATTTGATAAATTCTTCGGTAACCTTGTCGACAAAGCCCGTGCCGCAAATAATCTGATACTGTTGCGCCGCGAAGAATTGACCTTTGACGCCTTCAATGTTTTCGACTTTCTTTTCCTGGATTTTGGATTTGTCGTTGACAATCAGGCGCAGACGCGTGGCGCAGTGCTCAGCCGTGCGAACGTTGTCGGGGCCGCCGACATATTTCATGATGAGTTTCGCGACGCGTTCTTCGTCCGGCAGACCGTCATATTGCGAATCGTCCGCATCTTTTTCGACGGGAGCCGAGCTTGCATCTTCCGCCGCCGCTTTCGCCGTGATTGACTGACCGTCAAGCTCAACGGTAATGTCGCCGTAATCCGCGTGGTTGGTGACGACAACGGGCGTCGTAGTTTCGTAGCCCGCTTTTTTGATAGCTTCGGGGCTGAATTCAAGCAGGAGTTGCCCGCGTTTGATTTTGTCGCCCGCTTCGGCTTTGGGAGTGAATCCCTCGCCGTTCATCTTGACGGTATCCATGCCGACGTGAATCAGCAATTCAATGCCGTCGTTTGACTTGAGACCGATTGCGTGACCCGTCGGGAAGAAAACGGTAATTTCACCGTCAAAAGGTGAAAAAACTTGTCCCTTCGGGTTTTGTACGGCCACGCCGCGTCCCATTGCGCCGCTCGCGAAAACGGGGTCGTTGATTGAATTTAACGGAACCAACTTACCGTTAAGCGGGCTGCTTATGCGAATGTCCTTCGCCATAAAAAACCACACCCTTCTGAAAAAGTTTTGTAAAACACCCATGTAAACCATTATGATAGTCCGCTTGAATTATACTTTCAGGAAGTTTCGGCGTCAACAAAAAAACGCCCCGCGAAAAATTTTTCGGGGAGCAAATTTAAACTGAAATTCGTAACGGAAATTTTAGCCGATAAGCTGTTAGCTTTTAACCGAGAGTTACAATCCTATCAGCTATCAGCTAAATTATTTTTTATCGACGTTTCGATTTATAGAACAACCGGATTGCAAGAATCCAAATCGGCATTACGATAACCGCCGGCCGCATGTCGTCCATTGTCGCCATTATGATTAAAATTCCCGCCAAAAACGCCAGACACAAATAATCCGCCACGGGATAGAACAGCGATTTAAATTTCGGGACGACGCCCGTTGATTCGCAGTGCTTGCGGAATTTCAAATGCGTTATGACAATCAAAGCCCAGCTGATAACGACCGCGCCCGTGACGATTGCCATCATGTACATGAAAACTTGATCGGGCAAAAGATAATTCATCACCGCCGCCAACAAAGTTATTCCCGACGAGACCAAAATTCCGTTGACGGGGACGCCGCGACTCGAAAGTTTTTCAAAAAATTTCGGCGCGTTGTTCGATTTCGCCAGACCGAAAAGCATTCGTGAATTTGAGTAAATCGCCGAGTTGTAAACGCTTATCGCCGCCGTCAGCACGACGAAATTCAAAATGTTTGCCGTCGCGGGGAAGCCCGCGTTGTCGAAAATTTGCACGAAGGGGCTTGCGTCTTTGCCGACTTCATTCCACGGCCAAAGCGTCATCAAAACAATCATCGTGCCGACGTAAAAAATCAAAATGCGGTAAATGACTTGGTTGATTGCGCGGGGAATTGTCTTGTCGGGGTTTTGCGCCTCGCCCGCCGTGATTCCGATTAATTCAATGCCGCCGAAACTGAACAGCACGGGCGCAAGCGACATAATCATTCCGCTTATGCCGTTCGGGAAAAATCCGCCGTACTCCCACAGGTTTGAAAAATTTTCGGGGAACGGGTCAACGTCCGTCGCAATGTACCACGAGCCGAGCAAAATCATTCCGATAATCGCGGAAATTTTTATCGCCGCCATCCAAAATTCAATTTCGCCATAAGCGCTGACCGTCACCAAATTAATCACGGTGATAATTATCAGGCACGCAAGCACGCCGACCCATTTCGGCAAATCGGGAAACCAGTAGCCCAAATAAATCGACACGGCAGAAAGTTCCGCCATACTCACGAGAATATACAAAAACCAGTAATTCCAGCCCGCAAGAAAACCGGGGAACTTGCCCCAATATTTCGCGGCGTAGTAGCTGAACGAGCCCGATACGGGTTCTTCGACGCTCATCTCGCCGAGCATTCGGACAATCAAAAAAATAACAATCCCGC
>CAMUZL010000014.1 GCA_947165185.1 uncultured Selenomonadales bacterium | reverse complement strand
TCGAAGAAATTTTCATGTCGACGGTTTTCACCAGTTCGCCGAATTTCCCGCCGATGTTGCCGATAATATCTTCGACGCGTTCTTTCGTTTCGTCGGGAATTTTTTCGTCGGCTTTTCGGAAAAGTCCGCCGAAATTATTTACAAAACTTTCGACGCGTTCTTTCGCATCGTCGGGAATTTTTTCGTCAGCTTTTTTGAAAATCCCGCTGAAAGTCGCGCCGATATTGCTAACAAAATTTTCGACGTTGGATTTCTTGCCGATTTCGCTGGCCGTTTTGTTGAATTTTTTCGTCACGGCGGCAATTCTGTCGACAACTTCATCAGTCAATTCGTCAACTTTGCCCGTCGACTCAACATCAAATCCAAGCGCAGTCAACACGTCGATAATTTCTTCAACGGAAAAATTCGTGCCGAGTCTGGCGTTAATCTGCGCGGGTGAAAATTTAATTTTGACTTCATCTTTCGGATTCGGGTAAACGTCAACGACACCTTTGCAGACTTTGCACGCGCCCATTTCCTGCAAAAGTTGAGCGACGCGGTCGAGTGCGGCAATAGTGCCTTTTTCGTTGGTGCCGCGTTCAAAACGTCCGGACGCCTCGGAATGAATTCCGACAGCGCGACTTGTGCGACGAATTGACGCCGAATTAAAGCACGCCGCCTCAAGAATAACGGTCGAAGTTTTTTCGGTAATTTCAGTTTCAAAGCCGCCCATGATGCCTGCAAGTCCCGCCGCTTTTTCGGCGTCCGCAATGACAAGTTCGCCGCCCTTTGCAAGGCGATTCGTGTCGTCAAGCGTGTGAAGAGCCTCGCCCGCAACGGCTTGACGCGCAGTGAGTTCGTGCCCGACAACTTCGTCGAAGTCGTAAGCGTGGAGCGGTTGCCCCAATTCAAGCATGACGAAATTTGTTACGTCGACGACGTTGTTAATCGCACGCATTCCCGCGCCTTCCAGACGTTTGACAATCCAATCGGGCGACGGAGCAAGTTTGACGTTTGTCAACACTCGCGCAGAAAATCTTGAGCACAATTCGGGCGCGTCAATGCCGATTTTCACCAGCTCGGAAGCGTTGCGCTCATCGTTTTCGTCAACTGTAATTTCGGGGAAGCGCGGAGTTTTTCCCGTCAAAACCGCCAGCTCGCGAACAAGTCCGACGACGCTGAAACAATCGCCGCGATTTGCCGTCAGCTCAAATTCCAAAATGTCGTCGTCAAGTCCCAAAACTTCCGCGACTGGAATTCCGACTTTCGTGTCTTCCGGCAAAATGTAAATGCCGCTTGAGTCGCCGTCGATTTTCAATTCGTCCGCCGAACACAACATGCCGTTTGACGCAACGCCGCGCATTTTGCCTTTGGAAATTTTTTTGCCGCAAGGTAAATTCGCGCCGACCAACGCGACGGGAACAATTTGCCCTTCGGCGACGTTCTGCGCGCCCGTGACGATTTGCAAAAGATTTTCCTCGCCAACGTCCATTTGACAAATTTGCAAGTGATCCGAATCGGGATGAGCTTTAAGTTCGTCAATGCGTCCCGTGACGACTTTTTCGAGACCTTCGCCCGCGTGAATCACGTTTTCGACGGGGATGCCCGCCAGCGTGAATTTTTCCGCCAGCTCGTCCGCCGTCAAATCTATGTCAATGTAATCTTTCAGCCATTTGGTAGAAACCTGCATTTATTACGCTCCCTTCTGAATTCAATACCAGGCCACTCCGCCTTTTGCGGGAAAGTTGCCGTTCGTTATGTAGCGTTCCAATTCGTTGCAAGCATGAACCGCGTACATTTTCCCGTAAAGGTCAAAAAGTTTTTCGATTTTACGTTCGCCGGTCTTTCGATTGACAGAAACGATACCGAAGTCGGTTTCCTGTTCGGGATAGTATCTGTAGACAACTTTGTCCTCGTTCACTTCCAAAAGTTCAAGCCTTTCCATTTGAATTCTGCTCCTTTTGCCAAGCCGTTAATGCCTCAACGTAATTGTACTTTCGCGACGCCAAAAGATGTGCCTTGCTTTGAGTGCAACCGTAACGATTCATCAATTCGGCTTCCAAACGTTCATGCTTGAGCAAAACAAGATCATGCGGCCGGATATTTTTTCCCTCGTGCAACCGCCGAAAAGACTCCGCCATATCATAACTTGAATCAAATCTTTTCAACTCGCCGTAAATATCATGTTGCTCGATGAAAACATGGTCAAAAATTTTGCCGATAACTTTTTCACTCATTCCGACGTTTACGGCTACTTTTTTAATCCACGATTCTTTACTGGAATGGCGACGTGTCTCGTAATACAAATCGGCGTGTGCGTTTCGACGTTTATGATCGGGATCATTTTTATCGTTTAACGCGCCGTAAATTTCTATCCCGTCCATGTCGTTCGCAATCAAAATTGTTTCAAAAACCGAACGTCGTTATCGTAAAGCAAACGCATATCGTCAAGTCCGTAGCTGAGCATCGCAATTCGTTCAATGCCCAAACCGAACGCGAAGCCGCTGACTTTCGACGGGTCGTAGCCGCTCATTTTCAGCACGTCGGGATGAACCATGCCCGCGCCCAAAATTTCAAGCCAGCCGGTGCCTTGACAGACTTTGCAACCTTCGCCGTGGCACATGACGCAAGATACGTCGACTTCCGCGCTCGGCTCCGTGAACGGGAAGAAACTCGGACGCAGACGAATTTTTGTGCGCTCGCCGAAAATTTTCTTGCTGAAATCTTCAAGCGTGCCTTTCAAGTCCGCGAACGAAATTCCTTTGTCGATAACAAGCCCTTCGACCTGCGTGAACATCGGCGAATGCGACGCGTCATAATCGTCACGGCGATAAACGCGACCGGGCGCAATCATGCGAATCGGCTCGTTGTCTTTGTGACGTTCCATTGTGCGCGCCTGCACGGGCGACGTTTGAGTCCTGAGCAAAATTTCTTCGGTGATGTAAAACGAATCTTGCATATCGCGGGCGGGGTGATCTTTCGGCAAGTTCAACGCCTCGAAGTTGTAATAATCCGTTTCGACTTCGGGGCCTTCCTCGACGGTGTAACCCATGCTCACGAAAATTTCTTTCACGCGGTTAAGCGTCAACGTCAACGGGTGCAAATGTCCGTCGTGCACGCGGCGACCGGGTAAAGTCACATCGATTTTTTCGGACGCCAATTTGTTTTGCAGTTCAGCCGCTTTGAGTTCGGAATTTTTTTCCGCGATTGACGTTTCAATTTCCCGCCGCGCATCGTTGACCATCTGCCCAACAACGGGACGTTCTTCCGACGAAAGTTGACTCATGCCGCGCAGTAAAGCTGTAAGTTCGCCTTTCTTGCCGAGAAATTTGACGCGCACGTCGTCAAGTTCCTTCAAGTTCGACGCCGATTGAATTTCGGTCTGCGCACGCTCGCGCAGGTCTTTTATCTGTTGTTCCAATTAAAAGCCTCCTGTCACAAAAAATATAAACGTTGCCTTCCGTTGCACGCATAAAGCTAACACACGTGAAAAAATAATGCAAGCTTTGAACTTTATATTGCGCGGACAAAAAAACCCCGACCGAAGTCGGGAAAAATTTTTCCAGTAAAAATTTTCAACAGCTGTCTTCAATTACGCGACGAATTTACGCCTGCGCGGTTTGTTGCACTTCGCCCATAAGTCCGTTGACTTCGCCGAGAATTCGCGCCAGTTCGTGCCCCAAAGACTGCAGGCGATTTTTCTTGTTTTGGAACTCGGCAAGTTTTTCGTCGGCATTTGCAAGCACGGGCGCAGTCAGTTCGTCAATTTTATTTTCCGAGCGTTCGATAAATTCGGCGCGAATATTTTCCGCAACAGTGTCGAAGTTGTTTTGGATTTCTTCGCGTGCTTTGCGAAGATCTTCTTCCATTTTTTTGCGCTCGTCGTCACCGCCCACAATGTCGGCAATAACGCTGAAAATTGTAAGAGCCGCGCCAATCCAGCCGAGATATTTGACAAAGTTGACGGCTCCCCACGGCGCAAATTTGAAACCGAAAAAGTGTCCGATGTTCTTGACAAGTTCGGCGGAGTTCATTCCGAAAATCGAATGCTTTGCCGCCTGTGAAGACGTGCGCGCAAAATCAGTTAATGAAGAAGTCAACGAAGAAGTTTGTTTGCTCAGCTTGCCCAAAGACAATTCGTCGGACGGAACATTTTGCGGAATTTTATTTTCAAGATTGACTTGAACGTTCACGGCGAAGGCGGATTTGTCAATCAGCGAAAGTTCGTTGCCCGTTTCCTCGCAAATTTCGGCAAGGCGGTCGCAAATTTGGTTTTCGTATTCGGCGATGTCGCGTTCCGCTTGTCGTTGCGCGTCCTCAACGTTGCTTTTGGCTTCCTCTTCGGTGATGCCCGGGGCGATTGAACTTGCGGCTTTGGAACCTTCACTTTTAATTTTGGAGCAAAGCGCGTCGGCAATCGAAGTTATTTCGGCGCGAATTCGGCGCTGAGAGTCCCTTGACATACTCCCCACGGCTAAAGCCGGCGGATTCCGTTATCAACAACCAAAGCTTCTAATGAAGGCGAAGTCTTACAAGGTCTCCTCCGCAGGACGATGCCCCGCCCTGTGTTCTTGCGAACTTTTCTTTTTGGTCTGTCTGTACTACGCCGGAGTGCCGCCATTACAGCTCGTCTTTGCTCCTCCATCCGGGCGTTGTGGTGGGCGACAGGGGTCGAAAGGCTCGGCCGCTGCTACAGCTGTTTTACTGGTCGTCCGGGTAGAGTTTGAACTGCCTTTAACGCCTGGTCTGTCCCCAAAAATTATTCACCACTCCCATTCAAAAATTTTTTCTCATTATACAAGGACGATTAAAACATGACAAGAATTTTTTGCGCTGTTTCATCCCCACAGCTAAAGCAGGGGGCTTTCACAGCGCATTATTGGTAAAGTTTTTTGCTTGCGGCGCAGAAGTTCTTCCGCCGCCTCGATGTCACGGTCAATGCTCAAGTCTTCCGATTCGCCGATAACGTCGGTGATTGAGCTTTTGAGCGTTTCAAGCGGAGCCTGAACTTTCGACAGCACGCCGCGACTTGCCACGAACGAATTCAGATTGGCGACGAAATTTTCAAAACCGCTTTGCTCCAGAAGAAGTGCGCGCATTTCGTCATCAGTCTCGTCTTGCCACGCGAAATAAGATTCTGTGTCCAAGAATGACAGGAACAAATCTTGCGGCGTGAAAGGCGTGATGACTTTCTGCAAGTCGGCGGCAATGACTTCCCGTTGTTCGGGGACGTTGCCCAGAGCCGTCCTGTCCATTTTGTTGACGACGAGCACCATATTTTTTCCGCGATCCTGTTCAATCGCAAGCTTGCGAAAATGCTTGCCGATTCGGTCGTCAAAGCCTTCGTTGGTGACGACGAAAATCAGCAATGCGGCATGATTAATTTCGTCGTAAGATTTTTCGTCGTGGTCGGGGCGCAATTCCGTATGAATGCCGGGCGTGTCGACAATTTCAAGGTCGCCCCAAGTGTAAGCGTGCGCCGTTTGAGTTTTTATTCCCGCGCCGATTTCCGTGTCAATGCCCGACAACATTTTGATGATGCTGGACTTGCCCGCGCTGTATTGTCCGACGAAAACGAGTTTGACTGCGCCGTCGGCAGGTTTCATTGTTTCGGGCAACGGCAGGAACGTCCAGCCGAGGTCTGCGTTGTCGGAGAAAATTTTTCGCGTCGCGGTCAAAAGTTTGCCGCCGCGTGCCGCAAATTCTTCCAGTTGAAAATTTGTCATGTCGAAACCT
Source organism: uncultured Selenomonadales bacterium (assembly GCA_947165185.1). Taxonomy (GTDB): domain Bacteria; phylum Bacillota; class Negativicutes; order Selenomonadales; family Selenomonadaceae; genus Quinella. The sequence continues at coordinate 14,925 of CAMUZL010000014.1, read as the reverse complement.
CCTTAAGCATAAATAACGGGGTCGCCGAAAATTTGTTGCGTCAATTCAATTTGGTCGGCGGTAAAAGTTTTGTCTTTCGGCAAGGTGATTAAATACATGTTGCCGAGATTTGCATCCCCGACGAACGAAATGATTTGGAAATCGTTTTTCAAAATTTTTCGGCGCGTGTGTTCGGCAATTTCTTCGGGGCGGTCGTTGCCGTCGATTTTGTACGCGATAACTTTTTCGCCGAGCAAAGAACTTAAATTTTGCAAACTAATTTTCGACAGCGTGCCTTCGTTGAAGATGTTGAGCTACCCCCGCCTGTAGAGGCGGGAGATTCATGAGAAGTTTAATAGCCTAAGCTACCCTTATTCTCAAAGGTCTAGCCCTAAGACCCACACACAGTCGCTCAAAGTTGAGATTCTGCTTGCTTTTTCGCAAAATATTTGCCGCGCCGTTCACGTCCGCATTTATAAGCCTGCCGCTTTTCGACCTGTACAAGCCGCGCTGGATTCTCTTGCCGCTAAATGTTCCCGTGTATGGTTTTTCGGCGTCGTAAGTTGGTATTGCGTCCAAATCCAAAAAGCTTGCCTTCGACGTGTAACTTTCTTCCTGCTCAACGTACTTCATGCCGTAACGGGCACACAAATTTTCCAACTGCCGACGCAACGCACCAAACGGAATTTGCGTGAACTGCTGATTGATTTTCTTGCCGAGACTTATTCCGCGCTTGAAGTCCGGATTGTAGCCGCAAATCACCGTTCCGATGTCGTTGGCTATGCAAAAATTTATGATATAGCGGGCGGTTTTCTTCAGGCAATCGTTGATGCGATTGTTCCGTTTCAATGTAATTCGCTCGATAAGTCGCGAAGAAAATTTGCCTTGCTTCATCAAGATTGATTGAAGATATGCGCGGCGTTTGTTCCAATTTCGATTGATGTGTTTGATTTTACGTCCGTCCATGAGGAACGAAGTCCCGAAATTGGTTACACACGTCGCCAAATTATCAAGCCCGATGTCTATCGCCAATGAATTTTCGCGATTCAACTGCAAATTTTCCTCGTCAATTTCGTAGCAATAAGCAATTTTAAACGCCCGACCTTTGTACAGCGGAATAATTTTCACTTCGCGGATTTTCTTATCGATAAGACGTTCAGGCACCTTGATTCGGATTTTGTGATTGTTCAAGACGCTTGAATAAGTTCGGCTCTGCGGCACCGTCAAATATCCGTCGCGAATGTGAACGCTCTGACCGGGAATAATCAGATTGAACAAACCGCCTTTCTTGCGATAACGCGGCGGACGCGCGGTCTTGACTTTGCCGACCGAAGCGAAAAACGACTTAAAGGCAAAATCTACCGCCCGTAACGTCTGATTTGCAACTTTAGCTTGCAGAAGTTTGTAATTGTCGTTGTCTTTGCACATAGGACAGTTGCTAAAGTATGTCAGATAAGTTTTGTCCGCGAAGAATTTTTGTCGAACGTTGTAGAGCGCAAAATTATACAGGCAGTTGCTGAAAAAGCACAGCTCACGAAGTTGAAAATATTCTGCTTTAGTTAGCCCGCGAATCATATTTATCTGTGTCAGGTACACGACTTTCACCCCCCTTTCGGAGGAATTATTAAATGTTTTCAAACAGATTACAAGTTGCAGGGGGCGATTCATCCCCCGCCTACGCTGACGCTTAGAGGCGGGGGTATTCTCGCCTATTTAGGATAAAAGCGACGGAACAGTTGACGCTTCGCGTCATTTAATCAATCAAACGTTATTGCCGCGCCGAAACACGTCACCAATTTTCAAAGCGGTTACTTTTAAAAAGTAACCAAACAGTTTGATTAAGGTTTCGGCAACTCAAACGTTATCGCCGTGCCGAAACTTGGTCACCAATTTTCAAAACGTTTATTTTTGTTTAGCGCACGCATCAAACTCATGTCGTTTTCGCTAAGGCGGAAGTCAAACACGTCAAAATTTTCCTCAATGTGCGCCTTGTTCGATGAACCGGGAATTACGATGTAATTTTCTTGAAGTTGCCAACGCAAAACAATCTGCGCGGGAGTTTTAAAATATTTTTCCGCGAGTTGCTGAATCGTTTCGTTGCCGAAAATTTTGTGCGTGTTGCCGCGCCCGCCGAAGGGATACCAACTTTCAACGACCGTGCCGAAATTTTTCAGGTAAGCTTGAAGTTCGCGGTTTTGGTAAAACGGATGATTTTCGTTCTGGACGACGGCGGGAACAATTCGGGCAATGTTGCGAATGCTGTCGAAGTGTTCCGGCGTGTAGTAATTTGAAATGCCGATTGAACGAATTTTGCCGGCTTGAACGCCGCGTTCAAGTGCGTGATAAGTTTCCTCGTCCCAACGCCCCGGCTGGTGAATCAACATCAAATCAATGTAATCGAATCCGAACGCGTTAAGTGAATCGTCAATCGCAATGTCGGGGGTTTTGTGATTGTCGGGCAAAATTTTTGTCGTGACGAAAATTTCTTCGCGTGTGGCAATGCCTTCAGCAATCGCCCGCCGAATTCCGTTGCCGACGTTGGCTTCGTTGCGGTAATAACGCGCCGTGTCAATCAGCCGATAGCCGACTTTCAGCGCGTGATAAACGCATTCTTCGGCGACAATTCCGGTCAACTTCCACGTGCCCAAACCAATTCGCGGCATGTCGAATCCGCTGTTGAGCGCAACGGGTTCGGTTAAAATTTTTTTGCTCATGTCGTGAACCTCCTTGGAATTTTTTTCGGATAAATTTTCTGCGCCGCAAGCCGAAAAAATATTTGCGAACAGCGCGCAAGTCATCAGCGACAAAAATTTTCGGCGAGTCATGTTTCACCTCGGATTGTTGATTTTCGACGCAAGCACGCCCGCGCCGAAGCCGTTATCAATGTTGACGACGCTGACGCCCGCCGCGCAGCTGTTGAGCATTGCCAAAAGAGCCGCAAGCCCGTTGAATGACGCACCGTAACCGACGCTTGTCGGCACGGCGATAACGGGACGCGAAGTCAAGCCGCCGACGACGCTCGCCAAAGCACCTTCCATGCCCGCCACGACAATTATCACGTTCGCGGCAAGAATTTCGTCCACGTGCGCAAACAGGCGATGAATTCCCGCGACGCCGCAATCGTAGCACGTCGAAACCGCGTTGCCCCAAAGGTACGCCGTCAAACGCGCTTCCTCGGCAACAGGCACGTCACTTGTCCCAGCCGTTACGATTAAAATTTTTTTCGACTCGTCACGCACGAAACTTTTATCGCGGTCAACGTAAATCATGCGCGCCGTTTCGTCGAAAATCGCGTCGGGAATTTCTTCGCGCAGAAAATCAAATTGTTCGCGTGTCGCACGGCTTGCAATCAAATTGCCCGCGCTCCGCTCGTAAAGATTTTTGAAAATAATTTTGAGCTGTTCTTTCGTCTTGCCGGGTGAATAGACGACTTCGGGGAAACCTTGACGCAGTTCGCGCCCGTGATCAATCGTAGCAAAGCCGAAACTTTCCGTCGCCAACGAAAAATTTTTCAGCGCGGAAATAATTTCCGTCTCCGAAATTTTTTCCGCCTTGTAAGCGTGCAACAGTTCCGACAAATTTTTTTCAGTCATAAAGTTCACCTCGCCCGCTAAAATAAAACATAAACCGCGCTCAAAGTCAAATTCGCGTTGACGGTCTCGGACGCGTTTGTTAGACTGACTAATAGGGGCTGGGGACTGGGGGCTTGGGACTAGTTTACTAATCCCTACTATTCCCCAGTCCCCAGCCCCCAGTCCCTACAGAAAGGAGAATTTGTATGTTTATGACACAGCCGATGGAAATTGAAGCCCGCAGCATGGAAATTATCGCGCCGCACCTCGACGGGCTCAATCTCAGCGACGACGAAAAAAAAATTTACTCGCGAATTATTCACGCGTCGGGCGACACCGAATACGCGCCGATAATCAAAATTCATCCCCGGGCGATTGACGCGATTAAATCTGCACTTCAACGCGGCGCAAATATTTTTACCGATGTCGAAATGGTTCGGCGCGGGATAAGTATTCGGACGTTCTCGAAATTCGGCGGAGAAATTTTTTGCAAGGTCGCCGATGTCGACGTGCGCGAATTCGCCAAACGCGAAGGAATTACCCGTTCAATGGCGGCGATGAGATTTTTCGGCAAGCGGCTTGAAAATCAGATTATCGCGATTGGTAACGCCCCGACTGCGCTGTTTGAAGTTTTGCGGCTCGCTCGCGAAGAAAATATCCGTCCCGCCGCGATTATCGGCGTGCCCGTCGGTTTCGTCGGTGCCGCCGAATCCAAAGCCCAACTTGCCGCGCAGGATGAAATTCCTTTTATCACGGTCGCCGGCACGAAGGGCGGAAGTTCAATCGCTGTCGCCGCCGTCAACGCGATTTTGTATTTGCTGGACGATTCGCGGGGTCTCAAGCCGAATGAAAAGTAATTTTCCGCGCCTGATAATTTCTGCGACACAGAGCGGCTCCGGCAAAACGACAATCACGACGGGACTTTTAATCGCGCTGAAAAATCGCGGGCTGAACGTTCAACCTTGCAAAGTCGGCCCCGATTACATTGACACGGGCTGGCACGCGCTTGCCTGCGGAAAACCGTCGCACAATCTCGACAGCCTGCTTGTCGGCGCGGACAACCTGCAAAAAATTTTCACGGACGCGGCACGTGACGCGGACATTTCCGTTATTGAAGGCGTCATGGGACTTTTCGACGGCACGCGCAACGGTCACGGCTCCACGGCGGAAATTGCAAAACTTTTGGACGCGCCCGTTGTTTTGGTCGTCGACGCAAAAAGCATGGGAGCTTCGGCGGCGGCGATTGCGTTGGGTTTTCGCGAGTTCGATAAATCCGTCAATCTTGCGGGCGTGATTTTAAATCGGCTCGGCTCTGATTCGCACGCAAAATTAATCGTCGACGCGCTTGACAAACTCGGCATAAAAGTTTTCGGCACGATTCGGCGCAACGACGAATTCAAATTGCCCGAAAGACATTTGGGGCTTGTTCCCATCACGGAAAATTTTTCGGCTGACGTGTTGCAAAAAATCTGCGCGGCTGTTGAAAATCAAGTCGACGTGGACGCGCTGATTGACGTTGCCCGAAATTCCAAACCGCTCGAAACCACCCCTAAAAGCTTAAAGCTCAAAGCTAAAAGCTTAACAATCGCCGTTGCCCGTGATTCCGCATTTAATTTTTATTATGACGCCTCGTTGAGCGTGCTTGAAAGTTTCGGCGCGCAGATTATTTTTTTCAGCCCGCTCGAAGATGAAACTTTGCCCGCAGATGTCGACGGCTTGATTATCGGCGGCGGCTTCCCCGAAATGTTCGCGGCGCAACTCGAACGCAACAAAAAAATCCGCACGGAAATTTTTCGTGCGGCGAATGACGGTCTGCCGATTTTTGCCGAATGCGGCGGCTTTATGTACTTGATGAATCGTCTGATTGATTTTGAAGGTAAATCTTTTGAAATGTGCGGCGTGATTGACGGAGCGGCGACAATGACGCGCAAGTTGCAACGTGTCGGCTACGTCGAAGCTGAACTTTCGGCGGATTGCGTGTTGGGAAGTCGCGGAGAAAAATTTTTCGCGCATGAATTCCATTACTCGACAACCGATGTTGCAGAAAATATTTTTGCGTGTAAACGTTTACGCACGGGCGAAAATTTCACTGCGGGCGTTTCTGTCGAAAATGTTGCGGCGTCGTATCTGCACGTGCATTTCGCGGGCTGTCCGCACGTCGCAAAAAATTTTGTCGAAGCGTGCCTCAAGCGTCGACGATAATCGAATATCCCGCCGTGAAAGTTTTTCCGACTTCCAAAGCGACAATGCCGTCTTTTTCGGTCAAGTCGCCCGCGAAGTCCGCAAAGTCGGCGTGTCCGTGCCAAGGCTCAATGCAGAGGAACGGCGCGCCGATTTTCGTCCAAATGCCCCAGAACGGAAAACCTTCGGCCTTGAGCGTGACGGATTTTTTATCGCGGCGAATCGTGAGGGAATTGCTCTGGAGGTTGTCGAAGATGAGCGCGTCGCCTTTGAACAAATCATAGTTGAGCTTGAGAATTTTTCCGTCAATCGTCGGAATGCGTTCGTCGCTCAACAGTCCGCCCGCCAAAGGAATTCTCGCGGCGTGTTCGGCTTCGTTGAACTCAAGTTGGTAATCGTCAAAATTTCCGCCGTCGAAAGGCACCGTCAACGCGGGATGTGCACCGATTGAAAAATAAATCGTCTTGTCGTCCAAATTTTCGACGAGCCAGTTGACGCGGAGTTGATTGGCGTCGAGCGCGTAGCTGACGTTGAGCGCGAATTTGAACGGATAATTTTTCAACGTGTCGTCACTGAACTCAAGTCGGAAAGTCAACGGATTGTCCTTGACGAAAACAAAATCGCTGAGTCTGCCGAAGCCGTGACTGGGGAGCGAGTAATTTTTTCCGCCGTAACGAAACGTATCGTCTTTGAGCTTGCCGACAATCGGGAACAGAATCGGCGAAGAATATTTCCAAAATTCCGTGCCGCTGCAAATAAAATCCGTGTCGCCTTTGACGAGCGATTTCAGCTCCGCGCCGTGGTCGTCGACGGTAATTTTGAGCGTGCCGTTATCAATCGTGTGCGTCATATTTCGTGCCTCCTTTAAATCAATGTGAAACCATTTGCTAGTTGCTAGCTACTACTTGCAGTTCAGTCGTCGCCTTCAACGGATTCGATCGCGTCGTCCGGCTCAAGAATTCCGAACATAACTTTGACAAGCGCGTCGCCGTATTTTTCAACCATAATCATTCCGATGGTCAACGCGAAATCAATCTGTTCGTAAGTCGGCGCAACAAATTCGTCCGAGCCGCAATAAATCGAAGTCCGATAAGAAATTTCGCCGTCGTTGAAGTCGAAGTCGAAGCCGCCGATTTTCAAGCCGTAATTCGCACGCAACAGAAATTCGGCAACTTTGGCGCGTTACTCTTCGTCCGCGCTCAACGGCAAAATCATGTGCAGGACGAGCTTGTCTCTGTAAGCGTGGAAGAAAATGTCAATGTGTCGAAATTTGGTGTCGATGGAGTAAGTGGCCTTGGCAACGTTGCGTTCGTCGAACGGCCGGTATCTGACTTTGTCGCGGGTAAAAAAATTTTCGACAGCCGCAATAACGTCAGGCGTCGTGTCGCGAAATTTTTCAAAAGTTTCGTCCATAATTATCGCTCTCCTTCCGTTGCGGCGATTTTATTTTGCGGGAAAATTTTTGTCAAGCGCGGGTATAGCCAAAAATTTTAGGCGTCGTATAATGTTCGCGGGGGTGAGCGTTTTGCTGACGAATCGAAGAATTTTGCGGGCAAATCTTTTCGGCGAAGGAATTTTAATCGGAGCGTTGACGGGCGTCGTTATCGCGGCGTTGCGATTTTTTTTGGACACGGCGGACATTTGGCGACCGAGACTTTTCGCGAAAATCGACAGCGTCGGAGAAATTTTATTGATCTGCGCGGTGATGGTTTTTTTCGCGATAATTTTGGCGCGTGCAGTGAAATTCGATTCGCAAGTTTGCGGCAGCGGTGTCCCGCAAATCAAAGGCATCTTGCAGGGACGAACCGAAATGTTCAAACCGTTGCGGCTGTTGACGATGAAATTTTTTTCGTCGGTTATGACAATCGGCGCGGGCATGAGTTTGGGACGTGCGGGAATCAGCGTGCAATTCGGCGCGGCAATCGGAAATTTCTTCGCGAAAAAATTTTACGGCGACAATCCGCGTCACGAATCATTTCAAGGAGATTTTTTGGTAACGGCGGGCGCGGGCGCGGGACTTGCGGCAATTTTCAACGCACCGTTGGCGGGCGTGATTTTTTGCCTTGAGGAACTGCGCAAAAAATTTTCGCATGAAATTTTAATCGTGACGGTAACGGCGGCAGTCACCGCGTCATTTGTCGTTAAAGTCATCTTCGGCGTTCGGCCGGTCTTCGAGACAATCACACGCACCCCGCTCAACATGCCGTCGGTAATGACGATGCCGACCGCTGAAATGGCTCAGCATTTGTACACCACGCCGCTGAAGTTTGTTGCGCTGTTTATTTTGTTCGGCGTTATCTGCGGAATTGCGGGCGTGCTTTTCACGCGGGCATTACTTTTTTCGCTTGACGTTTACGACAGATTGAAACTTTTCGGCACGCGCAGATTTTTAATTCCGTTCCTGCTGATTGTCCCGCTTGGAATTGAGTTGCCGCAAGTTCTCGGTTGCGGAAATGTTTTGGTCGACGAAATTTTAATCTCGCGTTTGGAATTGAGTTTGCTTGTGACGTTGCTTGTCGGAAAAATTTTGTTCACGCTGATTTGTTTCGGCACGAACGCGCCCGGCGGATTGTTTTTGCCCGTGCTGGTTGTCGGCGCGCTAATCGGAAACGTTTTCGCACGCGTCGGCGGCTTGCTGGACATTTTTACGGCGGATTGGACGACGCTGATTATAATTTTCGGCATGGCGGCATTTTTCGCGGCGGTCGTGAAAGCCCCCGTCACGGGCGCGATTTTAATTTTGGAGCTGACGGGACAATTCGGGCATTTGTTCTGGCTGATAATCGTCGCGGGCACGGCGTTTCTCGTCGCGGACTTGTGCGGCAGTGAACCGATTTTTTCCGCACTGCTTGAGCGTTCGCAATCCAAAAAATAAATTCGTCGCGACAACCGTTCGATTTTTCGGGCGGCTTTTTTGTTGCGTCGAACGTGAAAAAATCCCCCACTGCGAAATTGTCAAAAAAAACAATTATAATGTTGCTAACGTGTGTGTAACCTTTTCGCAGATTTGACGGGAGGCGAACATTATGCAAATAGACGTTCAAGCTTTAATTGATGAACGCATCGGCAATAAAAAAGTTTTCTTGGACAATGTGCAAGAAAAAATCAACACACACATTGCCGGCAAATCTTGGCAAGAGTGCCTTACGATAGTGCAACTGAATTCTGACGGCACGATTAATTCAACGTGGAGTCCCGACGTTTCTTCGGATTATGCAGGGCGATTATTGCCTTTCATGCGCGGCGAACGGTATAGAGGAGATATGTTCTTCTCTTTTTCGACCGAATATTACGATTTGGATTCGGGGTTGACGAAAGGCGTTGTCGACGTGGTAACCGATGAATTCAAGAAATTTTACTCTTCGGAAGAATTTTCAAATCTGCTTTTTCAACAGCTGATGAAAGATCAGGTTTTTGCCGGGGAGTTGGCAAGCAAACTGGCGGATATATTAAACGAGGCTTCAAACGGTGTACTTGGCTCCGCTTTAAAGCAACAGCTCTCAGATCAACTCTCACAGTCGTTGTTAAATGCTGAAAGACATATTTTAGCACCGACTATTGGAAGTGCACTAAAGGCGGTACTCGGCCAAGTTATAACGGCGACCGCCGCCAAAGCAGGTGTTTCGTCATTCGGTTGTACTGTGGCACCAATTCTTATTTTTGCTATCGCTTGGATAGTCAATCGCGAAGCAAAAAATTTGCTGGCAGATATGGGCAAAAAAGTTTCAAAGGCTGTCTGCGATGAACTCGACGGAAGGTTTGCGATAATTAACAATATTGTTGTTACCGAAATGGCAAGAAGTTTGGCAAGAACTGGCATGAGTGATTTGGTCGGAAAAATTGCCGGCGGTCTCATGGAAAACGAAAACTTTAAGAAGGCTGTCGGCGATTTGAAATAACAATGCCACAACGAGCAACAAATTTTTTGCGTCGGTTCTTTTCGAGTCGGCGTTTTTTGTTGGAAAGTTTTCGTTGCGCCCGACAAAACTTTTCAAGTTGCGCATGGGATTTTTCGGTTGTATAATTCGGCTAAATTTATAACGTTGGAGGAGATTTAATGCGGGACTTGCTCACCCGAATGCATACGTGGATGGCGCGTTACATGAAGAGTTTTTATTCCGACGACGACGAAGTTCAGCGCGGAATTTTAATTAAAGAAACTCACACCGGTTGCGTTACGGCAAATTGCGTCGAGCTTGCGAAATTTTTAAAGCTGTCGACGCACGACACACAGCTTGCGGAAATTATCGGGCTGTTTCACGACGCGGGACGTTTCCGCCAATACAGCATTTACAAAACTTTCAACGACGCCGATTCGGAAGACCACGCGGCTCTTTCGCTCAAAGTCATTGACGATTTGGAATTTTTCACGGAACTCAGCGCGGAAGATTTGGACGTTGTGAAATTCGCGATTCAAAATCACAACAAAAAAAATCTCCCACCCTGCAGTGACGAACGAAAAATTTTGTTCGCGAAAATTATTCGTGATGCCGACAAACTCGACATTTATCGCGTGCTGGAACCCTTCCTTGCGCAAAAAGACGTTGACAAGATGCCGAATTTCATCAAGTCGAAAAGCAGATTGAGCGCGGACATCAGCCCCGATTTCGTTGAAAATTTCGTGGCGGGCGTGCAAGCCGATTACACCAAAATTCGCACGAACGGCGACAGAAAAATTGTTCGGCTCATGTGGCTTTACGACATAAATTTTTCCTGGACGATGAAAAAAATCGTCGAGCGCGGTTACATTGAAAAAATCGTCGACAACCTGCCCCGCGACGAAAAAGTTGCCGAAGGTATCAAACGTCTGCGCAAACACGTTGAGGAAAAAATTTCTGAGGTGATTGTATGATAAATTTTGTTCAGCAAGAAATTGACAACGACTTGAAGGCGGGCAAGTACACCGACGGAATTCACACGCGTTTTCCGCCGGAACCGAACGGCTATTTGCACATCGGGCACGCGAAATCCGTTTGCCTGAATTTCGGGCTTGCGCTTCACAACGGCGGCTTGTGCAATTTGCGTTTCGACGACACAAACCCGACGAAAGAGGACGTGGAATTTGTCGACTCGATTCAAGAGGACATCAAGTGGCTCGGCTTCGATTGGGGCGACAGAAAATTTTTCGCGTCCGATTATTTCAGCAAGTTCTACGACTTCGCGGTTGAGTTAATCAAGCGCGGGTTGGCTTACGTCGACGATTTGAGCGCAGAAGAAATTCGGGCATATCGCGGCACGCTCACTGAACCCGGCAAAGAAAGTCCGCACCGCAACCGCAGTGTCGAAGAAAATTTGGATTTGTTCACGCGCATGAAGGCGGGCGAATTCCCCGACGGCTCGAAAGTTTTGCGTGCGAAAATCGACATGGCGTCACCGAATATCAACATGCGCGACCCCGTCATTTACCGAATCACGCGGGCGACACATCACCACACGGGCGACGACTGGTTGATTTATCCCATGTACGATTTCGCGCACCCGCTTGAGGACGCGATAGAAAATATCACGCACTCGGTCTGCACGCTGGAATTTGAAGATCATCGCCCGTTTTATGATTGGTTGCTTGATTCGCTAGGCTTTGACCCGAACACGCGCCCGCGACAGATTGAATTCGCTCGGCTGGATTTGACGAACACAATCACCAGCAAGCGCAAACTTCGTCAGCTCGTCGAAGAAAATCACGTGCGCGGCTGGGACGATCCGCGTATGCCGACGTTGTGCGGGCTTCGTCGACGGGGATTCACGCCCGCGGCGATTCGCGATTTCTGCGAAAGAATCGGCGTCGCTAAGTCAAACAGCCTCGTCGATATTGCCATGCTTGAACATTGCGTTCGCGAAGATTTAAACAACAACGCCGACCGAGTTATGGCGGTGCTCGACCCGATTAAAGTTGTGCTCACCAACGTCGACGAAAATTCCGTGGAATATCTCACGGCGGAAAATCATCCGACACGCGGCGGCTCAAGATTTGTGCCCTTCACGCGGGAAATTTTCATCGAACGCGAAGACTTCATGGAGGACGCGCCGAAAAAATTTTTCCGACTGAAACCCGACGGCGAAGTTCGTTTAAAGCACGCGTACATAATCAAATGCAACGAAGTCATCAAAAATTCCGACGGCGAAATTGTCGAATTGCACTGCACGATTGACCCGACATCGAAAAGCGGCGGCGCGACTGCCAATCGCAAAATCAAAGGCACGATTCATTGGGTGAGCGCGAAATTTGCACTGCCCGCCGAAGTTCGCCTTTATGATTATCTTTTGACGACGGACGAAAACGGAAACTTGCCCGAAGATTTTATCGGCGCGCTCAATCCCGATTCGCTGATTGTCAAGAACGCGCTGATTGAGCCGTCCGTTCGTTGGACAAATTCCGGCACGCATTACCAATTTTTGCGGCTGGGATATTTCGTCGTCGACCCCGACACCACGCCCGACAAGTTGGTTTTCAATCGCGTTGTCGGCTTGAAAGATTCTTGGGCGAAAGTCAAAAATTCTTGAAGCTTTTAGCTTTTAGCTTTTAGGAAAAAATTTTTTGCCTGACAAATTAAAGCTCAACCGGAGGTGAACAACATGCCGAAAATTCCACGCGGCTTGACCGATAAAGATATGGTGAAAAATTACGTCGAAGAAGAGACAATCGAACAGCAACTGTTGACCGCCGCCAAAAAAGCCGAAAAGCTCCGTTTGGTCGCCGAAGCCGAAGCTCCGCCCGCGCCGCTCGCAAAAGCGGGATTCACGCCCGAACTTACCGAAAAGCTCGGTCTTGAATTGCTTGCGCTGAAAATTGAGCTGTCGAATGCCGGCGTCAAAAGTTACAACTTCAAAATCAAACGGGACGGCGACAAGATAACGCTGACTGTCACGGACAAAAAACTTTACTAAGGAGAACTCTCAATGGAACCTATGACTTACGTGGCGATTGCAATTTTCGTGACCGCCTACGCGCTGATAATTTCCGAAAAAGTTCACCGCACGGTTGTCGGACTTTTCGGCGCAATGTTGATGATTTTGCTCGGCATCCTCGACCAAGAAACCGCAGTTCACCACATCGACTTCAACACAATCGGACTTTTGATGGGCATGATGATTGTCGTCAACATCACCAGCGAAACGGGCTTGTTCAATTTTTTGGCGATTTGGGCGGCGAAAAAAGTTAAAGCGCAACCCGTTGCCTTGCTCGTGGCGTTGAGCACGCTGACTGCCGTTTGTTCCGCGTTGCTCGACAACGTCACGACGGTTTTGCTGACGGTGCCCGTCACGTTCAACATTGCCGCACAACTGAAAGTCGACGTGAAACCGTTCCTCATGGCGCAGATAATCAGCTCGAACATTGGCGGCACGGCAACATTAATCGGCGACCCGCCAAACATTATGATCGGCTCGGCAGTCGGCTTGAGCTTCGGCGATTTTATTCTGAACATGACGGCGGTATCGGTGTTTATCTTTTTGGTGACGGTTGCAATTATCGTCATGATTTACCGCAACGACCTGCACACCAAACCCGAATTGCAAGATAAAGTTTTGCGCCTGAACGAAAAAGAACAAATCACCAATCCCGGCTTGCTTAAAAGATGCTTGGCGGTTTTGGCGATAACGATAAGCCTGTTCGCGTTCCACGGCATGTTGGGGCTTGAATCGGCGACGGCGGCTTTGACGGGCGCGGGACTTTTGCTTTTGGTCTCGTTCCACAACAACGAAGAAATGATTGCCAAAATGCTCAGCAAAATCGAATGGCTTGCAATATTTTTCTTCGGCGGGCTGTTTATCCTCGTCGGCGCGCTGGTTGAAACGGGCGTCATAAAAATGCTCGCGGAAGAGGCGATTAAAGTTACCAACGGCGACGTGACGTTGACGGCAATGATTATTCTTTGGATGAGCGCGATTGCCTCGGCGTTTATCGACAATATTCCGTTTGTCGCGACGATGATTCCGCTGATTAAAGACATGGGCACAATGGGCTTGACGAATCTCGACCCGATGTGGTGGAGCCTTGCGCTCGGCGCGTGCCTCGGCGGCAACGGCACATTAATCGGCGCGTCGGCGAACGTCGTTGTTGCGTCAATGGCGGCTCAGCGCGGGCGTGCGATTTCGTTTATCGGCTTCATGAAAGTTGCCTTCCCGCTGATGATTTTGTCGATAATCATTTCGACCGTCTACGTTTACTTCCGTTACCTGTGAGAAAATTTTTCTGTCGACAAGCTCGCTTGAGTTTGTCGGCAATTTTTTTTGAGGTTTGCCATGAAAATTTTTTCCGACTCGAAAATTTACGTGCTGTGCCCCGCGAACATTCACACGGGCGGCCCCGAATCGTTGCACCAGTTGACTTCGCGATTAATCAGTTTCGGCGTCGACGCGAAAATTTTATTCTGCGCACGCGTCGGGGAATTTTTTGACATCAACGACCCTGTTGCTCCCGCGCTGAAAAAATATCACGTGCCTTACACTTTCAGCTTTGAAGATTTGCCGCGAAATGTTTTCGTCGTGCCGGAGCCGTTGACAGAACATCTTTACGCCGTGAAAAAGTGCCGAAAAATTCTTTGGTGGATGAGCGTAAACAATTATCTCGAAAATATTTTGGAACTAATTCGTCCGTGTGTTAATGCGCCGCTTGCCGAACCAATTCCGAAATATTTTACCTTCGACAATTTCGACGACGTTGATGAGCATTGGGCGAAATGCGAATTCGTCCGACAATTTCTGTTGCTCAACGGAATTCCCGCGAAAAAAATTCGCCACGTTGAAACTTACATGAATCAAACTTTTTTCGAGAACGCCGAAAAAATTGACCTTGACGCGAAAAAAAATTGCGTCGCCTTCAATCCTCGAAAAGGTTACGAGTTCACGAAAAAATTTATTGAACTTGCACCCGACATTGATTGGCGTCCGATTGAAAAAATGTCGCCCGCGCAGGTTCAGCAACTGCTTGCCGAATCGAAAATTTACATTGACTTCGGCGAACACCCCGGCCGAGATCGTTTGCCCCGTGAGGCTACTGTTTCGCGTTGCGTGGTGATAACGGGCAGGCGCGGCGCGGCGGGCAACGACGTTGACATCAACATTCCCGCAGAATTCAAATTCGACGAGCGCACGACGAAGCCTCAACAAGTCGTCGAAAAAATTCGCGAAGTCTTCAAGAATTTTGAGCCGTCACTTGCCGCGCAGAAAGATTTTTGCCAACGCGTTTACGACG
>CAMUZL010000013.1 GCA_947165185.1 uncultured Selenomonadales bacterium | reverse complement strand
CATTGAAATTTTGCGCAAGATAAAAGATTACAAGCCCGCGCAGGACAGATTGCGTCTGATTCCGCCGAAAAATCCGCCCGTGCTCATCGCCACATTGCGCGAAAATTATTCGTCTATGCAAAGTTCACCGCCGACAATCGGGAAAATTTCCGTCAAAGCAAAATCGACGGGCGCATCCGCCAACGACGGAAATTTAATCTGCAACATTTCCTGGCAAGCTCCAAACGATTTGGGAATAACTTACACGCTGATTCGCAAAATCGACGGTATCCCGAAAACTTTCCGCGACGGCGAACTTTTGGTTGAAAACACCGACAAGCTGGAATTCGTCGACACGAACGTCAGCCCCGGCGTGCTGTACGGTTACGCGGTTTTCGCGACGCGGCTGGGAACTTTTTCCTCACCGACGACGACGACCGCCGTGCACTACAGCGACCTCGACGAAAAAAAATTAATCGCCAAAACCGAGGACGGCACTTGCAAATTTATTTGGCGACTTCCGTCCGAAAATTGTTTGGGCGTGCGGATTTTGCGAATCGACAGCGCGGGCAAATCCGTCATCGTCGCCGAATGCGAGCAGAATTCTTTCGTCGACAAGCTGGTTAAAAATCGCAAGCAGTATCAGTACCGCCTGCAATGCGTTTACTATTCCGCCGAGGACAACGCCGCCAACAACGAAAAATATTTCATGCGGCAGAACGCCGAGATTGATACCAAGGTTTGGAAGATTGATCGCACATACAAATACAGTCACGGCTTGACGGTGAATTTGACGCCCGAACAGCCGCCGAAAATTGTTGAGAATTTAACTTGCGACGTGCGCGAAGGACGCGTAAAATTTGCGTGGAAGTCCACGGGCGATTTCGTGCTTTGGTTCAAAGAAATTCCCGAAAAAAAAGATACCGAGCAAATTGAGACCGGCAAAACTTTCGCGGCGGAAAAAGTCGACGAACTTTTGGGCAGCGGCGTCGTTTACAAAAAGGCCGAAAGCGTCGCCGAAGCTTGCGAATTTGAGTTGAGCGGCGAAAGCGTGAAAATTGCCGTCATCAGTGCGACACGCGACTTGTGTATCGTCAACGAAATTTTCAACTGCGCGAACGTGGAGCCTTGCGAAATCGACGCGACTAAAACCAAAATCGACGCGGGCGGCTTGAAACTCGTTTTAAAGTCCGTGCCCGAAAATCTTTATTTGATTCATTACAAAATCAACACCGGCGACGCCGACGAACTTTACGCGACAATCGAGACAGCCAAAGCCCGCCAGATGAATCGCATTCCCGCCGCCAAGTACGTGCAGGACACTTTCATTTCGCAAGCGCGTCTGCCGCAAAAAGAAATTTTCATCACGGTTATCGGCGAATACAAATTTGCTGACGGAACTGCCGCTTACTGCGCGCCGAGTACGCTCACGATAAACAATCGCCCGAAAGAAACAATTTCGTATCATCTTGAATGGGGCACGAGCGGAATTTTCAAAAAGGAAGCGCACGCCAAAGACTGCAAGTTGATTATCGAGAGCAACGCGCACCCAACGCCGAAAATGTTTTTGGTCTGTCGACGCGACGGGCATATGAATATCGAGCTGGGCGATTCGTCAACAAAAATTCTCGGCACGATTCGCGAATATCCCAAAGGTTACGCGGGCGGGCGACTTGAAATTGATTTGCCGAACGACACATGGAAAGATATTTCGTCCGGCACCGTCGTCAAGCTCCTCACGTCCAAAGACGACGAAGGACATTTCGATTTAAAAGCGTCGCTGCCCGAAAGTTTAACCGTCCCGAAAAAATAGCTTTCAGCTGTCAGCCGAAAAAATCATCCCTAAAAGCTAAAAGCTCACAACGGAGGCTTTTACATGTTTAAGTTCAGTAACTCGACTGCCATTTGTCCGCACTGTATGCGAAGGCTCAAATTAAAAAACCTGAGATTTTTTTGCGTGCCCGACGAAGATCATCGCCACGAAGTAAGTTTGTCTTTCGTCGACAGATTCAAAAATCGTCTGCCCGTCTGCAGAAAACCTTTTTGCAGCGACAACGGCTTGACCATTCGCGAGGCGGCGTGTCGTTTCTGCGGCGAACCGCTTCCGACGCAAATTTTATTCCACGACAAATTTTTGAGTTTCTGCGCGGTCGGCGTGGCGGGCGCGGGCAAATCGAGTTACTTGACGACACTTTTGCACGAGCTGAAATATTCGGGCTTGCCGTGGGTTTTGCAGGCAATGGACGTTGAGACGACGCAACGGGCACAGGTGAACGAGCAAAACGTTTACGAAGAACGACACTGTCTGAAAGGCACCGAGGCCGGCGTATCACCGAAACCGCAACTTTGGACGATACTGGACAACTCCGTCAAGGGCGACAAAATTCCGACGTATGCGCTGACGATTTACGACGGCGCGGGCGAAGATTGCGAACACATCGATCACACGCCGCTTGATTCAAAAATCAGCCGTTACATTTCCGGCGCAAGAATGCTGTTGATTATGTTCGACCCGTTACTTTTGTCGAGTGTGCGCGGAGAAATTCCCTTTGAAACTCTCAACGCGTCAATGGCGACCGAACGTCAAACCAGCGCGCCCGCGAACATGGTCAGCATGGTGAATTCGTTGGCAAATTACATTCGCCGAAACTCCAACATTCCGCCCGGCAAAAGGATTGACAGCCGCGCCGCCGTCGTCATCACGAAACTTGACGCACTGCACGAAATGATTAACGGATTCAGTTCCGGCTCAACGATTTTGAAAGAAAGTCCGCACGTTTCAAACCGCGCCTTTGTCGAATCCGACAGCAAGATGGTTGACTTGGAAATTCGCGACTGGCTCACCCGTCAAGGCGAAACGGCTTTTCTCGGTGCCATTGACGCCAACTTTCAAACCGTGCGCGTTTTCGGCGTGTCAAGTTTCGGCAGACCGCCCGACTTGCACAAACGTCTTGCGAAAGTTCACCCGCACCGCGTGCTTGATCCGCTCATGTGGATGCTTGCCGGCGAAGGCGTCATCCCGACGATTTGACGAACTTGGAAGGAGGTCACGACCGTGCTCGAAAAAGACATGAAAGATTTGCTCAAACCGATTTACAACACCGTTGAAAGACTTGTGCCGACAAACCGTTCGCTGATGAATTTCGTCAACGAAAAAGCTCTCGGCAAAGGTACTAAGCGTTCGCTTTACAAAGTAAAATTTATCGACAAGGCCGAACGCAGCAGTTACCAGTTGGCGAGCGTCACGCTTGCCGAATTTGAAAAACATTTGGCGTCGTTGAAAATCAGCGAAGAGGATTCCAAATTACTCCTTCACCAAGCGCAAATGTTAATCGAAGACGCCAAAACTCAAATTGCCAAAGTTTATGGCGACGTGCGTCGTTACGTCGTGACCAGCGAATTGCGCGAAGGTTGTCTCAAAGAACATTTCCGCAAAATCCCGAACATGAGCGAGGCGCAGAACGAAGCCTTGTCGAAGGAAATTTTTTCTATGGCGATTGCCGAAACCAACAAGAACGGCGAAGGTAAAAATCTTGACAACGTCGAAGCGGAATTCGAGAAAATTAATTACATTGCCATTGCGCTTTTCAACATCGCCGCCGCAATTTCCACGCCCGACGCAAAAGCCAAAAAGCCCGTCGAGCAAAAACCCGCGCCGAAAAAATCTTTCCTCGACAGATTTTTTTAATGCATAATTCGTAATGCGTAATGCGTAATGAATTTTTTACGGAGGAATTTTATGCGCTTGAAAAAATTTTTGTTCGCACTTATAGCGTTGCTTTTCGTGACGGCGCAAGTTTCGGCGGCTCAAGCTCCCGTGCGAATTGCCGTCTTGCCGATAATTTTCCGCAGCGCACAACCCGACGACGATACCTGCGCGGAACTCGAAGTTAAAATTGCGCGGGCAACTCACATACCGTTAAACAACACGCTCAAAGTTGCCGAATACATTCCGCCCACTCAATCCACAAAAGTTTTGACGGAAATTTGGCGACAGATGCGCGCCGCCGATAAGAAAGCCAAAATCCAAAATGCAATGCGCCCGCTTGCCGAAGATTTGGACGCGGATATAATCGTCTGCCCGATTTTGCTGAGCTACAATCAAAATTACAGCGGTGCCTTCACGTCAGACGAAACTTATCTGAGCAGTCATGTTCGCGCTGAGCTGATTGTTTACGACAGGCGCACCGACAGTCTCGTCGACAAAAAATTTTCGCGCATGTATAACGACATGATGAGCAATTTCGGCACGGCGTCTTTCCTCGCGAAAGAATGTTTCGACAGGGTGATTGACGATACGAAATTGCGGCAAACGTTTTTTGCCATCGGAAAATAAAAAAATCCCCAACGCTCCAAACGTCGGGGATTTTTCATTGCGCGAACAGGCCGCTTAAAAATTCGTCAAGTTTGTCGTCGACGGCGGCGGACACCGCGTTGACTTGTCGCAAATTATTTTTCGGAATGTTTATCCCGAAGCCCAAAAGATATTTCGTCGCGATTCGATAAATTATTTCCGTCGGCGCAAGCCCGTAAACTTGTTTCGCGAAAATGTGCCGCAACCGCTCCGCCGTGTCGGGGAAAATTTTTTTCAGCGCGGGACTGCGATACAGCCGCTTGACAATTTCCGCAACGAACAAGCCCGATTTCATGTACGGATCGATAAAAGTTTTTTCGGGATCGTCGAAACAACCGGGGCTTTCGCGCTCCAACATGTCCGCCATATTTCGCACGGTCTCTTTCGGCGTGAAAATTTGATTCGTGCGTTGCGGCGGAATGTAGTCGAAAATATCTTCGGTCTGCGCCTCGTCGAAATAATTGGCGAGTTTCACGCGGCGATTTAAAAATTCCTGAACCGCGTCGTCGAAAACCACGGGGTCGAAAAATTTTCCTTCGTCGCGCAGATAACGGAACTCGTCAAGCGAAATGCTCGTGACTTCCCGAAAAATTTCGTCGGGAATAATTTTGTCGAACGTCGCCAAAGTCGTGCGCTCGTCGCCGTAAGCCATCAAAAACGCCGGTATCGTCCGCGAAAAGCCGCGCAGGTGGTCGCGAACATCGTCGGCAACTTCGTCGCGCTCGTCGGTTTGAATTTTCGTTTCGACGGTCTCGACAACTTTTTCCTCGGCAGTCTGCGCGAAGTCGTTAATTTTTTCGGCAAGCGTCACATGAAATTTTTCGTCGGCGACACGTTTGCGCTCGTCGAATTCCGAATTGATTTCCTCGACACTGCGCCCGTTCGTCGGGGAATTTTTTATTTCGGTCTTGCGCTCCTGCTCGATAAGTTTGGTTTCGATTTTGTGATTTTCGGTGACGCGCTCGACAATTTTTTTGCCTTCCGTGACAAGTTTTGTCTCCAAAGATTTTTTGTCGGTAAATTTTTCGCCGTAATGTTCCCGCGCCGTGTGCAAAATTTCTTTGACGACTTCTTTAACTTTGGGCGGCTCGCTCGGCGTGGCAAAAATTTTTTCGCCGAAAATTTCTTTCGCTTGCCCGATAACGTATTCTTTCGGCAAGGAAATTTCGCCGTCGTCGTCCAGAAAATTTTTTACTTCGGCGTTCTGAACTTTTTCGGGCGTGACAATTTCGTCCGCGTCCGCCGTCGGCAGGCGAAAAACAATTTCCAAAATTTCGGGCGGCGCGTTGAACACGTGAAAAATATTTTGAAACAAAAAATCGCTCATAAAGCCGCCGTCAACAACAGCTTTTGAGCGAATTTGTCGGGGTATCGTCAAAACTTTTTCCGCGTCAAGCTCAATCATTTCGCCGCGTTCGTCCTCGCCGATGACGGGGAAGAAATTCAACAGCTCACAAATATTTTTTTGCCGTCCTTCAAGATTATCGGGCGAATTCGACGCCAAATCATTCGCAAATTTTTCGTAAATCATCAGCGTCCGCGCAGGGTCGAAGTCGAACACGTAAGAATTTTCTTTGCGGAAAAATTTTCCGTCGCGTCGAAACAAGCAAGGGTTTTGCGCACGAAATGCCGCCTGTATGTAAAGTTGCGGGCTTTGCAGGTTCGCCAACATCAACACGCCCGTCCATTCGGGAATAGTCACGCCCGTCGTCAGCTGCCCGACAGATAAAGTTATCGTTCGCGGAAATTTTTTTATCGCGTCAATGACTTTGTCGAAAGATTTTTTCGCCGCGTCGTCGTCGTCAATTTTTCCGTCGCCCGCCGCCAAAATTATTTCGTACTTGCCGAAAACGGGATGAGTCTTTAATTTTTGCGCAAGCAGTTTCGCACTTTCCACGCGATTTAAAAGCCAAAGCGTGTGGCGCAATTCGTCGCGGAGTTCGTCCGTCGAAAACGGAAATTTTTTCTGCGTCGTGAGTGCGTCCAAAAATTTATCTACGGAACTTTCGTGTATAAACTTGCCTTTGTCCGTCGCAAAAAATTCGTTCAGATCGAACGCGTAATCTTTCGTTTCGCCGTCAATTTCAAGCCCGCGTTGCAATTCGGCACGAACAATTTCCGACATCTTGTAAGTGAACAAATTCAGTTGCGGCAACTCGGCGTAGGGGTTTTCGTTGTCGCCCGTCCACGAAAATTTTTTCGCCTGCTCGTCCGGGTATGTCCAAAAATAAATCGCGTCGGCGGGGAAATCTTTTTTCGCCAGAGCTTTAAACGGCGTGCCCGACAAATGCAACGTGAACTTGCGCTTGATTCGGTCGAACGCCAAATCTGTCTTGAACGTGTCAACGCCTTCGTGCGATTCGTCGACAACCAGAACGTCCCAATTAATCTCGGTGACTTCGCGCAGTTTGTCAATCTCGCCGCCGAAATAAATTGAAGTCTTCAAGTCTTGCAAGCTGACGAATTCGATACATTTCGGCTCGTCGCGGTTGATTGATTCGGTTATGAATTCGTCGCGGCTCAAGACAAATTTTTTACCTTTGAGCGCGTCAACTCGGCTGACGAAAAGATATTCCGCGTTGCCCAAAAATTTTTCGTAATCGTCATACCAGGAATTTGCGATCGCGGGGCGATTCGTCACGATTAAAATATTTTGTGCGCCGGCTCGTTTGCAGAAATCGTAGACCGCCAAAGTTTTACCGAAACGCGGCTTTGCATTCCACAGAAATTTTCCGCCCGCGTGAGAGCGAAGATAAGCCAGCGTCATTTCAACGGCGTCAACTTGTTCGTCGCGCAGTTTGTACGGCATCGCGGAAATTTCAATCTGCCCGCGATTCGCCCGAAATTTATAAAAATATTTCTTCGACTTGTCGCCGTCAATTTCAAACCACTCGGAATTATCTTCGCGGTTGACGTTCAAATCTTCAAGATACGCATGAAAATTTTTGTCGGTAAAAGTTTCGCCGCTGCCGTCGTCAAAAATTGCGGTGCCCTGCCACTCCAAATGCCAACGAATTCTTGCCGTGTGTGTTTGCTCCCGAATCCGCGTGTCAACGTCGCGCTCCGTGTAGCCGATTTTCGTCCAGCCGTCGTGGTACGTGACGCCCGGCGTCGTGTACGCGTAAATTCTCGGCATGACGTTGCGCCCGGTTTTAATTTTTATCGCCAATAAAATCGCCTCCGTTTCTTCAACTTGTCACGGAAAAAATTTTTCGCTAAAATACGGATTGTGTATGCATGTTCACTCCCTTGAGTCTTGAAAGGAGGTGAATATCTTGACTACTCTGTTTTTTTATGACTGTCGCAGCAAATGTTGTATCCGGCGTCGTCACAGGCGTTGCTATGTACTTCATCTGCAAGTGGCTGGACAAGCGGAACAGATAACAGACAGCCCGTGGTTATCGCTAATCCTTAAAACGAAGACTCTCCTTTGAAACGTTTGAACCCCGAGTAGCCAGCTCGGGGTTCTTTTTGTGTATGTGTTCCTTGACTACTCTGTATGTAGTTGCCTAATTGAACATTTGCAGTTTATCACGACGGAAAAATTTTTGCAAGAATTATTCCATCGCTTTAACGTGCGACTCGATGAAATTTATTTCGGCGTCGCTCAAGTTGTATTTGCGGTAAAGTTGCGCGTCAATGTCGCCGCGCCAATCAATGTCACTCGACGCAGAAAAATTTTGCAACGGAACTTTTGCCCACGTTTCTTTCGTGTTAAGCTGTGTGGCTTTTAAAATTCCGAGCATGACGCGTGCAAATTTCGATTTGATATATTTCAGACAAGCTTCGGCTTCGTCAAGTGTGTCGAACGCGCCAACTGTTATGTAAGTTTCTGTACTGCCAACAAATGATTCGCCGATAATGGGCTTGCTGATAATTCGTGCCGCTTCATTGTCGACAAGTTTGCCTGACGCGCCGTTAGCTTTTGGAACCAAAACTTTAAATTTTTCAAGCGGCGCGGGATGCGTCACCCAATCACTGCGAAACCATTTGCAAACGCGTTTGTTGTCTTGCCGCCCTTGAATTTGAATGTAGTCGTGCCCGTCGTCGGGTTTGTCGTCAAAAAATAAATCACGGAATCTATCCATGAGCACCGTTGCAAAATCGTTCGCGTGACCTTTCGAGATGACAGCAACGGCGTCGGGATTGTCCTCGTGAAATTTTTTTGTGAGGCGATATGTTGTTTGCGAAAAAATAATTTCGCTAAGCGAACGAAAATTTTTGTCGGCAACGCAAACTTTGTGATGAATCGAGTTAAGCTCTTCAAACGCAGTGAAAATTCCAATCGCTCCGAAATTTTTTGTGCTGTCGTGTAACGTGACAACTACGCCGCCTTCAATTTCGACGTTGCGAAAATATTTGCGGGCGTCGGGCGCGTAATCCAAAACTTTCAAATGCGGGTCTTCGAGCATTCGTCGATTAAAATCTTTGGGCGTTGCTCCCGCGTCAAACAAAAATCTTGCCGGCGTGATGAGCACGGATTTTTCGGCAACTTTCGGCGCGGCGTTCATGAAGTGATGATACAGCGGCGGCGCAAAATTTTTACTGCCGTTCGTGTCGTCCTGATACGGCGGGTTGCTGATTAAAAAATCGAATTTCATGGCGTGACCTCCCGTAAAAAAAAATTTGTCGCCCGTGAGCCAGTCGGTGATTTTAATTTCGTTCGTGGCGAACAAACTGCCTTGCGCGTCGGGAATGTTCAGCCCGTCCATCAGCCAAAAATTTTTGGAAATAATTTCGGCGACTTCGCGAATTTCTTCGTCGGAAAAATCTTCGACAAACTCCACGAAACTGAGCAAAACATTTGCGCGGGCGATTAACAGATTGTCGGGTTGCAATTCGTAACCGTAACAACTTTGGACAGCCCGCGTCGCCCAAAAATTTTTGTCGAATACATCTGAAATGGCTTGAAATTTTCTGTCGAGAATTCCGACACGGCGATTGAGCGGAATTTCTTCGCCCGATTCGGCGTCGTAGCGCGTTGTAATAAACGGAGCCTCGCCGCAAGCCGCTTCGAGACATTTTGAATCAACGCGGTTTTGCCAAAAAATTTTTTCGAGTTCAAAGGCGTCAACCATTTGCTTGACGACGCGGGCGGGCGTGAAAACTTCTGCGATTGAGCGCGTGCGGAAAAATTTTTCGTCGTCGGATTTTTGGGCGCGTGGCACGACGGAATTAATATCGCCGTTGAAAATTTTTTTGCCGGAGTTGAAGTCGCGCAACAAAATTTCGGTTACGACGTTGAGCGGAAATTTTTCCCAATGAATCAAAGTTTGCACCGTTACTGAGAACTTATAAAAAGCTATAAACTTTTATGTCTCATTCCTGCTTCAACGCGTCCGCTTTTGCCGAGGCTACTTACGTTTGGTGTGACGCTCCACAGGCTTGAATTCCCCGCTAACGAACGGGTACACATGCAGGTCTCCTTGTACGTGGAACTTCCTACATTTTCGCTTTACTGCGCTCGGGGTTTTACGACAACAACGAGCACGAGTTGCCAACCGCACACCCCAACTTTTCAAAGAACTTTCGGGATTATACGCCGTGGAGCAGGTGTGGTCAACATAAAAATTTTCAGTAACGGCGTTCACCTCCTTATAAATTTTATGAGGCTTTAGAGGCTTTTTATAACTTTTCTTTAACTGTTGAAAGCCTCCCGCGCAGATAATTCGTCGACAAAAAATTAAATCCTTGCGCGTCACAAATTTTTCGCGGCGTGAAGGGAAAATCTTTATCGCGTCGAAGTTTGCAAACATGAGACAGGTATTAAGCACGTTAAAGGAAAGTTGGAAAGTTTTTTTGGCAGTGGCGGCAGTTTTGTCGTTGCAGTTAATTTCGCGTGGACGGCTTGATTTATGCGGAGCCGTACCGATTGGCGCGTTGCTCAGTTTTTTTTATTTGCTGTCGACGGCGGCGCGACTTGAGGCGGCGGCAAATGCTCCCGTGGCGCAGGCGAAAAAAATTATGTTAATCGGCTTGCTGATGCGATTGCTGATGGTCTTCGTGATTTTGGCGGTTGCCGTGCACATTTCGACGGAACTTTTCTTGGCGGCGGCGGTGTCGTTCGGCGCGTTTTACTTGACGGCACTTTTTGTCCTGGCTCGTTCCGAAGTCAAACGAAAATTTTGACGCGGAACATTTGTCACAGCGAAAATAATCTGCGCGTGATATTTTTCCGTGCGAGAGATAAAGGAGGTGAAATTTATGCATGAAATTGGTGTCCGCGAGACGATAAATCTTTTCGGCTTGACTTTCAACATCGAGACGCTCAAAATGACGTGGCTGGCAATGGGCATTGTTTTGCTGATTGCGTGTTTGGCGACGCGCAATTTAAAAGTCGTCCCGCAAGGTTGGCAAAATTTCGTTGAAATGATTATCCTGTGGCTCCACGACCAAATTGATGCAATGATGGGCAAACGCGGGCGGATGCTTGCGCCGTTTATCGTCGGGCTGTTCATGTTTCTTTTGGCGAGCAACTTAATCGGACTCGTGCCTTTGATGGCGTCGCCGACAAACGATTTAAACACGACGTTGGGACTTGCGCTGTTGGTTGTGGTGATTGTCCACGTGCTCGGCTTGTACTTCAAGGGCGGGCATTACATCGCGCACTTTTTCCAACCCACGCCGGTTTTCGTAGTCATCAACATGATTGAAGAAATCGCCAAACCGATAACGTTGGCTTTCCGTCTATTCGGAAACATTCTCGCGGGCGAAATTCTTATCATCGTCCTGCTGAAACTGATGCCGATATGGATGCCGATACCGTCGGTGTGTTGGCTGGCGTTCAGTATCTTCATCAGTTGCGTGCAGGCAGTCATTTTTACGATGCTCAGCATGGCTTATCTTGCCAACGCGGTTAAGGAAGATCATGCGGAGTAAAATTTTTCATTTCTGACAGCTTAAAGCTTAAAGCTCAAAGC
The DNA here is from genome assembly GCA_947165185.1 of uncultured Selenomonadales bacterium. GTDB lineage: Bacteria > Bacillota > Negativicutes > Selenomonadales > Selenomonadaceae > Quinella. The sequence continues at coordinate 10,071 of CAMUZL010000013.1, read as the reverse complement.
TCAAAGCTCAAAGCTCAAAGCTTAAAGCTAAAATTTAAGGAGGATTTTTTAAAATGGAACATGCGATTATGGTAGCAGCAGCACTTTTGGGCGCAGGTATCACAATGGGACTCGCGGCAATCGGCGCGGGCGTCGGCGACGGTCTTGTCACCAGCAAATTCATTGACGGCATCACCCGTCAGCCCGAAGCGAAAAACACGCTCTTCACCAACACGCTTATTTCCGTCGGCTTGATCGAAGCTATGGCGATTATCGCAACGGTCGTCGCGCTCATCATGCTCTATGCAAACCCGTTGCTCAGCTGATGTCTTCCCGCGTTAATTCCAACGAAGGGAGGAATTTGATTTGATTGAAATCAACGCAACGATTATCGCGCAAATTATCAACTTCCTGCTGTTGGTTGCGCTCCTTCGTGCGGTTGCCTACAAACCCGTCGCCCGACTGTTGCAACAGCGTTCCGACAAAATCAAAGGCGACCTCGACCACGCCGAAGCCGACCGCAAGGAAGCCGAAAAAACTTTGGAGCAATACAAGGCTCAACTTTCGGACGCGCACAAAAAAGCTCAAGAAATCGTCGACAAGGCGAACTTGACCGCCCGTCAGGAACACGACGCCGCAGTTGCCGAAACGCGCAAAGAAATCGAACGCATGAAACAAACCGCGCAGGCTGAAATCGAAAACGAACGCAACCGCGCTTTTGAGGAAATGAAATCGCAGATTGTAACGTTGAGTTTGGCGGCGGCGGGCAAAGTCGTTTCCAAAAATCTGGACACCAAAGAAAACGACAAGCTCGTCAACGATTTTATTTCGTCGCTCGACAAAAACATGTTCGCGGACTTGAAATGAGGTGCGGTTACTTTTAAAAAGTAACCAAACAGAGAGCGCGTTCGGCGTTACGAAAATTTTAACGTTGACGCCGCGCCCATGCGAACAAAAACGTTCAATCTGTTGATTTACAATTCAAAGGTGGTGATTCGGTGCTCAATATTCAGCTTGCCGCAAAATACGCCACGGCAATTTTCGAGATCGCTCGCGACGAAAAAAAGCTTGACGCTTACGACAAAGATCTCGGCAAAGTTCGTGCGGACGTGTTCGCAATTCCCGAAGCGGTAAAATTTTTCCAAAATCCGCTTGTCCCGCAGAAGGCGAAAAAAGATTTGCTCATCAAAGCAGTCGGCAAGGAAGTTTCCGAAACCGTCATGAATTTTTTGATGCTCCTGGTCGACAAGAAGCGCATCGGCGTTTTCAGCGAAATCTACGACATTTTCACTTCGCTGAAAAATAAAGAGCAGGGCATTCTTATCGCGGACGTGACAAGCGCATTCCCGTTGACGAAGAAACAACAGGACGCGTTGACGAAAAAACTTGCGACGCTCACGAAACGCAAAATTCAAATTCGCACGCACAAAGATCCGTCAATTCTCGGCGGCGTCATTTTAAAAATCGGTGACAAACGAATTGACGGCTCGGCAGCGGGCAGACTTCGTGCGTTGCAAAGTTCACTGCGCAATTAAAAATGCTCGATAAAAAAGCTTTAAGCTGTAAGCTTTGAGCTTTAAGGGAAGCCGATTAAATTTTTTCCTAAAAGCTTAAAGCTAAAAGCTGAAAGCTAATTTAAAGAGGTGAAGGCTTAAACATGAAAATAAATCCTGATGAAATCACTGCGATAATCAAGGAACAGATTAAAAATTACAACGTCGATTTGAACGTTGACGAAGTCGGCACCGTTATCGAAATCGGTGACGGTATCGCGCACATTCACGGCCTCGACAAAGCAATGTCGGGCGAGCTGTTGGACTTCGGCGATGATATTTTCGGTCTCGTTCTGAACCTTGAGCAGGATAACGTCGGCGCGGTTATTCTCGGCCGCGACAACGAAATCAAAGAAGGCGCAACCGTCAAACGCACGGGACGAATCATGCAAGTTCCCGTTGGCGAAGCAATGATCGGGCGCGTTGTCGACGCTCTCGGTCGTCCGATTGACGGCAAAGGTCCGATTCAAACAACTGCGGCGCGTCCCGTCGAGTTCAAAGCTCCCGGCATCGCAGACAGAAAATCCGTTCATGAGCCGTTGCAGACCGGTTTGAAGGCAATCGACGCACTTGTCCCGATTGGTCGCGGACAGCGCGAATTGATTATCGGCGACCGTGGTACGGGTAAATCCGCTATCGCAGTCGACACGATTATCAACCAGAAAGGTCAAAATTGTATTTGCATTTACGTCGCAATCGGTCAGAAGGCGTCGACAGTTGCCCGCGTCGTGAAAACTTTGGAAGATCATGGCGCAATGGAATATTCAATCGTCGTTGCGGCTACGGCTGCCGACTCCGCGCCGTTGCAGTATCTGGCTCCTTATTCGGGCGTCACGATGGCGGAATATTTCATGTACGAAAAACACGGGCACTGCCTGTGCATTTACGACGACTTGACGAAACACGCGGCGGCTTATCGTGCAATGTCGCTGCTCTTGAGACGTCCTCCCGGTCGTGAAGCTTACCCCGGCGACGTTTTCTATCTCCACTCCAGACTTTTGGAACGTGCCGCGAAACTTTCCGACGAACTCGGCGCAGGCTCCATTACCGCGTTGCCGATTATCGAAACGCAGGCGGGCGACGTTTCCGCTTACATTCCGACGAACGTCATTTCAATCACCGACGGACAGATCATGTTGGAAACTGACGCGTTTTATTCGGGCATTCGTCCCGCAATCAGCGTCGGTCTTTCGGTCTCCCGCGTCGGCGGCTCCGCGCAGATTAAAGCAATGAAACAAGTCGCGGGCACAATGCGTTTGGATTTGGCGCAGTATCGTGAGTTGGCGGCGTTCGCGCAATTCGGCTCCGACTTGGATAAAGCGACGAAAGCTCAGCTCGATCGCGGTGCGCGTATGGTTGAAACGCTCAAGCAGGCGCAATATTCCCCGTTGCCCGTCGAAGACCAGGTTTTGACGATTTACACGGCCGTTCGCGGATTTTTGGCGGACATCCCCGTTGACAAAGTTGTTACCTTCCACAACGACTTTATCAAGTTCATGCACACCAATCACGCCGACATCGGCAAGAAGATTGTCGACAAGAAAAAACTTGATGACGCGCTTGAAGCCGAAATCAAAGCCGCGATTAACGAATTCAAGGAAACTGTCACCTACAAGGTTGCCGGTTAAGGCGGTGGCGTAAATGGCAAATTTACAACACATTCGCCGCAGAATCAAAAGCGTCAAGAATATCCAGAAAATCACCAACGCAATGGACATGATAGCTCGTTCGCGATTCAACGCGGCACGCGAAGCCCTGCTGTCGAATCTGCCCTACGTCGCCAAAACGAAAGAAATCATGCGGCGCGTCGTCGGACAGATGCGCGGGCGCGAATATGAACACCCGTTTTTGAAGACACGCGACGAACTCATTGCCGAACAAAAGGAAGCGGACGGAAAATTTCTTTTTATCGTCATTGCGTCGGACAAAGGTCTTGCCGGCTCGTTTTCCAGCAACGTCTTCAAAGAGGCGCACGACACGATTGAATACGACGGCACGGGCGAAAACAATTCAATGGACGACGACGGCGACGACGAAAATTTCCACAAGAAAAATTTCGACGCGCTCAACGCAGTCAAGCCAATCGCCACGCGCACTCAAAAGCAACAGCGGCAAGTGAGCGCGACGGGCGGCATTGCTCGTGCAACAGCGCACCAAGGCGGTGGCGGCAATTCGGGCGCGAATCTTCAAGTTGCCCGCGAATACAACGACGCGGCTTACATTGACGGCATCGAAATTATCACCGTCGGCAGAAAAGCGACACTGCATTTCCAACAGCGCGGCTACAACGTCATCAAAAGTTATCACGGAATCAGCGAACGCCCGCAATATCGTTACGCGAAAGAAATTGCCGATTTGGTTATGGAGCGTTACGCGAGCGGCGAAATTATCGACGTGACTTTGATTTATACGCAGTTCAAATCCGCGATCAGTTGCGTGCCGGACGACGTGACTTTGTTGCCGCTCGTCACGGACGACTACGCAAAATCAAACGCGAATCTCAAGGAAGAATACATTTACGAACCGGACGTTGTTTCGATTTTGGATAAGTTCTTGCCGCGCAGAATTGCCACGCGAATTTACGGCGCAATGCTTCATTCTGCCGCGTCGGAACTTTCTTCGCGCATGAACGCAATGAGCAACGCAACCGACAACGCTCAGGAACTCGTCGGCAGGTTGAATCTGTTTTACAACAAAGTTCGTCAAGCGGGTATCACCAACGAAATCAACGAAATTGTCGGCGGTGCAAATGCGCTTGAGTAAAGGAGCTGAAATCATTTGGCGAAAGGTAAAGTTGTTCAGGTTATCGGCGCGGTCGTCGACATTGAATTTCCCGTCGGCGAACTCCCCGAAATTCTGAACGCGGTAAACATAAAGGGCAAGTCCGGCAACGTCGAGATTGACCTCGTCGCTGAAGTCATGCAACATTTGGGCGACGGCGTCACGCGTTGCATTGCAATGAGTTCGACGGACGGTCTTGTTCGCGGCATGGAGGCGGAAGACACGGGCGCACCGATTACCGTGCCCGTCGGCGAAGAATGTTTGGGACGCGTCTTCAACGTCCTCGGCAAAACCGTCGACAACAATCCCGCACCCGTCGGCAACAAAAACTGGTTGCCGATTCACCGTAAAGCTCCCAGTTTCGAGGAGCAGGAAACTTCCACGACGATTCTTGAAACGGGTATCAAAGTCGTCGACTTGATTGCCCCCTACTCTCGCGGCGGTAAAATCGGTTTGTTCGGCGGCGCGGGCGTCGGCAAGACAGTTCTTATCATGGAGCTGATTCACAACATCGCAACCGAACACGGCGGTTACTCGGTCTTTTCGGGCGTCGGCGAACGCACACGCGAAGGCAATGACCTTTGGAACGAAATGAAAGAGTCCGGCGTTATCGGCAAGACGGCTCTTGTTTACGGGCAGATGAACGAACCGCCCGGTGCTCGTATGCGCGTCGGCTTGACGGGCTTGACAATGGCGGAATATTTCCGTGACGCACAAGGCAAAGACGTTCTGTTGTTCATCGACAATATTTTCCGTTTCATTCAGGCAGGTTCGGAAGTTTCGGCGTTGCTCGGTCGTATGCCCTCCGCCGTCGGTTATCAGCCGACACTTACAACGGACATCGGCGCACTGCAAGAACGTATCACGTCGACGAAAAAAGGCTCGATCACTTCCGTTCAGGCAGTCTACGTTCCCGCTGACGACTTGACTGACCCCGCGCCGGCAGGCACATTTACGCACTTGGACGCGACAACCGTTTTGAGCCGTCAAATTGCTGAGCTGGGAATTTATCCCGCAGTCGACCCGCTCGACTCCACAAGCCGTATTCTCGACCCGCATGTTATCGGGCAGGAACATTACGAAGTTGCTCGCGGCGTGCAGGCGGTTTTGCAGAAGTACAAGGAATTGCAAGACATTATCGCGATTCTCGGCATGGAAGAACTTTCCGACAACGACAAACTCACCGTCAGCCGTGCGCGTAAAATTCAGCGTTTCTTGTCGCAACCGTTCGCCGTCGCGGAAGTTTTCACCGGCTCGCCCGGCAAATATGTCCCGCTCAAAGACACGATTCGCGGCTTTAAAGAAATTCTTTCCGGCAAATACGACGACTTGCCCGAAGCGGCTTTCTACATGGTCGGCGGCATTGAGGAGGCCGTTGAAAAAGCGCAGAAACTCAAGGAGGCGTGATTTATGGCCACAATCCTGCTTGAGGTTGCCACGCCCGACAAAGGCGAAGTTTTCGCGAAAGAAATCAACATGTTAATTTGCCGCTCAATCGCGGGCGAACTCGGAATTTTGCCGAAGCACGCCAGACTTTTGACGGAACTTATCCCGCACGCAATGCGAATCAAAGTTGACGGCGGCGAGACTCAACTTTTTATCGGCGGCGGCTTTATGGAAGTCACGCCCGAAAAAATCACGATTCTTGCCGACAGCGCGGAAACGCCCGACTCAATCGACGTTGAACGTGCGAAATCCGCGTACAAACGTGCCGAAGAACGCGTCAACAGTTTCAACAAAGGCGACACGGAAATCGACATCAAACGTGCGGAGGCGGCTCTTGCCCGTGCTAAGGCGCGACTTTTGGTCAAAGGCGTTCCTATTCCGTAAAATTTTTTCGGACAAAAAATTATCCCCCGTCACAAATTGACGAGGGATTTTTTTGCGATAACCTCAAAGTTGCGAAGCGGTCAAACAAATTGGATGCAACACCTCAGGCTTGCCTGCGCACCTTCGCCGTTGCCCCCCGACTTCGGTCGAGGGATTTTTTTTGCGATAACGTTGTTGCAATCGAAACGTTGCGATTTTTTGTTTGCGATAAATTTTTCAGCGGCAATACAAGACCATTTCGCACGCCGAAGGAATGAACGGCTCCAATCCGAAATATTTCAAAATTGCCCGCTCCTCGTCGTCAAGCAAATAATCTGTGCAGTCGATTTTATAATGACGAAAAGCGAATTCGTAATCGGGGCGCAACGATTTTATGTACAGCGCAAGTAACCACATATCGTCCCAATAGTGATAGGCACTGACCGCCATTTTCGGCTTGCAACGGGAAATTGTCTTCGCCGCGCCGTGAAGCATATCGAGTTCCGCGCCTTCGATGTCAAGTTTGATGTAATCGACACGCGGAAGATTTTTCCGAGCAACGTAAGTATCCAAGTTGATAAAATTTGCCGTCAAGTTGCCCGAAGAATTTTTTTTACTGCCGGACCCGGTCGAACAATAGTTTTCTTCGCCTTCTTTGTCGCTCAAACCGAAATTTTCAAACGTGATATTCGGATTGTCTCCGACGCGTGCCAAACATTTTTTGAAATTGTTCGCGTCCATCTCGAAGGCGAAAACTTTCGCGCCGAGTTTGGTAAAACTTTCGGCCGTCGTTCCGTCGAAAGCTCCGCCGTCAATGGCAATGTCGCCCGCAGTCGGCAAAAATCCGTCCAGAAAATATTGAGGTTCAGGCGCGAAACGAAAATCGCTCATCTTGCCCGTCAAACGTCCTTTAATCGCTGCACGAAAAACTTTTTTGCTCTCGTCGTCGATAAAACTTTCGTGCACGGCGTAAAGCTCAGACAAGTGTTTCATGTAATCCAAGAATTCCTCGGTCTGCCACGGAGTAACGATCGTTTCAATGTCGTAGCTTGAGAAATAGGGCGCGAAAGTATAATCCTGAATATGCATTGATAAAAAAACTTCTCGCGGCTTGACGGGAAAATTTTCTTCGCCGAAGCGCTCAAAATCTTCCAACGCAACAACGGGCACGTCGACAAAATTTCTGAGCACTTCCGCTTGACGGTCTGCCAAAACAATCGCGCACGTGACGTTAAAACCTTTCTTGATGAAGTTTTGAAGATTTGTCACCGCGTCGCTCATTTTAAGTTCAAAGCCGAAAAAAATTCCGACGGGCGTTTGATTAACCGCCAGCTGAGCCAAATGTACATTGAATCGCTCCGAATGCAAGTCGGAAATTAATTTGATAAATTCCGCGCTCATGTTACGCCTCCAATTTTTCTGCAAAAATTTCAGCGGCAATACAAAATCATTTCGCAAACCGAGGGAATAGACGGCTCCAATCCGAAATAATTCAATATCGCCTGCTGTTCGTCATCAAAAATATAATCCGTGCAGTCGATTTTGTAATGTCGGAAAGCGAATTCGTAATCGGGGCGCAGAGATTTTATATACGTCGCAAGCCTCCATAAATCATCGGGCTGGTGATAAGCACTGACCGCCATTTTCGGCTTGCAACGGGAAATTGTCTTCGCCGCGCCGTGAAGCATGTCGAGTTCCGCGCCTTCAATGTCGAGCTTAATATAATCGACGTGGGGCAAATTTTTTCGCGCAACGTAAGTGTCCAAGTCGATAAACTTCGCCGTCAAGTTGCCCGAAGAAATTTTTTGACTGCCGGCTCCCCACGCGAAATAATTTTCTTCACTTTCCTTGTCGCTCAAGCCGAGATTTTCAACCGTGATATTCGGATTGTCTCCGACGCGAGCAAGACAGTCTTGATAATTCAGTGCGTTCATCTCAAAGGCGAAAACTTTTGCGCCGAGTTTGGCAAAACTTTCGGCAGTCGCTCCGTCGAAGGCTCCGCCGTCAATGGCAATGTCGCCCGCAGTCGGCAAAAATCCGTCCAGAAAATATTGCGGTTCGGGCGCGAAACGAAAATCACTGATTTTGCCCGTCAAACGTCCTTTAATCGCCGCACGGAAAACTTTTTTACTCTCGTCGTCGATAAAAATTTCGTGCACAGCGTAAAGTTCGGGCAGATCTTTCATGTAAGCCAGGAATCCTTCGTTTTGCCATGCGGCAATTATCACTTCAATACCATGGCGAATGAAATAGGGCGCGAAAGCAACATCTTCAAGACGAGTTTCCGAAAAAACCTCTTGCGGCTTGACGGGAAAATTTTCTTCGCCGAAGCGTGAAATATCTTCAAGCGCAATAACGGGCACGTCGACAAAATTTCTGAGCACTTCCGCTTGACGGTCTGCCAAAACAATCGCGCACGTGACGTTGAGTCCCACTTTGAACATCATTTGAATATTTGTCACCGCGTCGCTCGGTTTAAGTTCAAAGCCGAAAAAAGTTGCGACGGGTATTTGATTCGTCGCCAGCTGAAGCAAATGTATGTTGAAACGCTCCGAATGCAAGTCGGAAACCATTTTGATAAATTCCGCGCTCATGTCACGCCTCCAATTTTTCCGCAAAAATTTCAGCGACAATACAAAACCATTTCAAACGCCGAGGAAATGAACGGCTCCAATCCGAAATAATTCAGAATCGCCCGCTGATCGTCGCTCATGATACATTCCGTGCAGTCAATCGAATAATGACGGAAGGCGAATTCGTAATCGGGGCGCAATGATTTTATGTATGTCGCGAGTATCCAAAGATCTTCCCACTTGTGATAGGCACTGACCGCCATTTTCGGCTTGCAACGGGTGATTGTCTTCGCCGCGCCGTGAAGCATGTCCGGTTCCCCGCCTTCGATATCGAGCTTGATGTAATCAACACGGGGCAAATTTTTTTGCTCAACGTAAGTGTCCAGGTCGATAAATTTTGCCGTTAAATTGCCCGAAGAATCTTTTTTACTGCAAGTACCGCCTGACGAATAAAATTCTTCACTCTCCCTGTCGCTCAAGCCGAGATTTTCAAGCGTGATGTTCGGATTTTGTCCGACACGAGCAAGACATCTTCGGTAATTTATCGCGTCCATATCGAAGGCGAAAACTTTTGCGCCGAGTTTGGCAAAACTTTCGGCAGTGGCTCCGTCGAAGGCTCCGCCGTCGATTGCAATGTCGCCCGCGTTCGGCAAAAATCCGTTCAGAAAATATTGCGGTTCGGGCGCAAAACGATAATCGCTTATCTTGCCCGTCAAACGTCCTTTAATCGCCGCACGAAAAACTTTTTTGCTTTCGTCGTCAATGAAACTTTCGTGCACGGCGTAAAGTTCGGGCAAATGTTTCATCATGAACGAAAAATATTCGGGTTGCTTGTCCACCTCAAAAGGCGCGAGGACTTCAATATCGTTGCGAATGAAATATGGCGCGAAGGAAGTATCCGGCCCAATTTCGGGAATAAAAACTTCCCGCGGCTTGACGGGAAAATTTTCTTCGCCGAAATGTGAAATGTCTTCCAATGCGACAACGGGCACTTCGATAAAATTTTTCAGCGCATCGGCAACGCGGTCAGCCAAAACAATCGCGCACGTGACGTTGAGACCCATGTTGACGAGTAGTTTAATATTTTTGGCTGCGACGTTCGGAACAAGCATAAAGCCGAAAAAAATTCCGACGGGCGTTTGATTCGTCACCAGCTGAGCCAAATGCATGTTGAAACGCTCCGAATGCAGATCGGAAATCATTTTGTCGAATTCCGCGTTCATGTTACGACTCCAATTTCTTCGCGAGCAGTTGATTGACGAGTTGCGGATTCGCTTTGCCTTTCGTGAGCTTCATGACTTGCCCGACAAGCGCACCGATGGCTTTTTTCTTGCCGCCGCGATATTCTTCGACGGCTTTGGGATTTTTCGCGATAA
>CAMUZL010000012.1 GCA_947165185.1 uncultured Selenomonadales bacterium | reverse complement strand
AAGGCGGCAAAATCACTCGCGACGAGGCTCGCGGCGTCTATTCGGAAAATCAGCCGGATTTTTCTTCGCCGTATGATTCGCCCTATTATCCGTTCAAGTAAAGGTAAATTCGTCATGCAAAAAGGTTTCGCGTCACTTGAAATAATTTTTGCCGTGATAATAATTTCGATTTTGGTAACAGTCGCCGTCCCGAACGCCGCCAATTTCGTCGACAGAGCTGCGCTCGATTACGAACAGAAACGCCTTTACAGCGAATTGCAATATCTCCGCACACTCAACCGCACCGACACGGTTCTTTCGACGGGAATGTACATGGCGGATTTTGTTAGCTCAAAAATTACCGTCAACCAACGAGCCCTATTGGAAATTCATCGTGATACAAACAGTTATCAAATCCTGCGCGAAGAAAAACCGATTCGCGAAGTGCATTACTTTTCAAACGGCGTAAAATTTTCCGTCGAGACGGACGTCCCAACAAGAATTTACTTCGACTCGTCGGGTTATTCAAACGTCACCAGCGCATCAATCGTTTTGGCTTCGCGGCGCGGCGTCAAGGCAAAAATTGTTTTCGACAGCGTCGGGCGACTTCGCGGCGGCAAAGACAATTGACATGAAAAAAATTTTTTCCAATCAACGCGGCTTCGCATTGCTTAACGTCGTATTTTTGACGCTGATAACTTCATTTGCGGCAACGATTTTGCTTAACGCCGTCCCGCGTGCAAAAAATCCGCAGTCGACTTTGCGATTGACCGCGCTTTATGTGGCGAACGAACAATTTGCGCAACTCGAAAGTCTTGCGGCGGCCGGCAATTTGAACGCGGGCAGTTATTCATTTCGCGGACTTCCCGAAGATTTGACGACCGAAAACGCGGGCGCGCCGATAACGTTCAAAGTCACCACACACGTCACGAGCAACGGCAATTTGCGAAATGTTTCCGTCAAAGTCTCGTGGACATTCAACGGCAAAGATTTTGAACTTGCAAGCGAAAGGATGATGCGCGTTGTTGAGCCGAATTAAAAATCAAAGCGGCTTCGTTTTCGTGGAGCTTGCAATTTCCCTGCCGCTGATAATTTTGCTTATGTACGGGCTTGCAAATGTCGGGCTGAAAATTTTTGAACTGAGCCGAAATCAGTTGGCGGACTACGTGCTTGAAGAGGAGGCGCATTATCTTTTGGAGCGAATCACTCACCAGGCACGTGCGGCGAAAAGCGTCGAGGCAATTAACTCGCAGAATTCGGCGAAATTTTTTTATCGCACGTCCGCCGAAGATACCGACTCGCACCCTGCTTTGACAATCGACGACGTTTGGGAAACTCAATGGTATCTGGCTCACACAAAAAAAGATTCGCAGGGTTTGAAGGCGTTGAATGTCCATGCGAAACGAAAGGACGACGGAATTTATCTCAACCCGATAACCGGCGACAATTCTTTCGGTAAGACAACGCTTGTCAATCTGAAATTTTCCGAGCTCAACGAAAATGTTTTGCACATCACGCTTGAAATGAAAAGTTTAGTCACGGAGCGGACAATCAAACTTTCTACGGCAGTTTATATGCCCGCTTGCGAAACAAAATCGGGGTTGCCTCATGAACAATGAACGCGGCTTTGTGACGATTTTCGCGCTGTGTTTGATTTTGGTTATCGCGCTTTTAGTCAAGGGCATTCAGGAATCCGACATGAATCACAATTACGAGGCGGCGGATTTGCAAACGGAATTCGACTTGCAAAACGCGGCTGACGGCGGAATTTATGAAGCGGCGGAAAAAGTTCGTGCCGCGTCGGAAAACGGTCAAGAACTTTTGCCCACTAATACTGTTTCAAACCATGAAGAACGAAAAAAATCTCAGATACCAATACATTTGTCCAAGAGTTCGATAAAAACGGCACGCGGGACGATTACCGTAAAAGTTTGGGGCGAACGGCTCAAAATTCAAAATTACAAACGCCTGTATCCGTCGTACACGAAAAATCCGCAAGGCGTGCCAAAATACGGCTACGTGCTTTTCAGCGTGGCGCAACTAAAAAACAAACGCACGAACGGGAAAATTTATCGTCGTGCGTTCGCTTATGTCGTCGACGGCTACGGCATCGAATTTTACAACGGAAAAGAAGCCGCGTTCGGTTACAAAAAAGTTGAGCCGAAGCCCGAAAACGAAATTGACGGAACCGAGGGAGACAATCCCGTTTTCGACAAGGAGTCGGATAAATTTTTCGTCGTCGTTAAGCCCGAAGACAAAGGCGTTGTTCACTTCATGGAGTTACCTTCCGGCAAAAACAATTAAAAATCCCCCGACGCGAAGTCGAGGGATTTTTTGTTGCGTAAAAATTTCATGCGTCCATATCCAAATCGATTATGCCGACCGCATACGGCGCAACTTCGTATTGCTGAAAGATAAAGTGAACGTGGAGATTTTCGTCGAAGTAAAAATCTTCGGGCAAACTTTTTAGCGGCAAAACTTCATTGAACAAAAAAATTTCTTCGTGCTTGTCGACGTATTCGCGCAGTTTCTTCGTGACGTTATCCAAAGAAAATTTCGGATTGGATCCGTCGCCGACCTCCGTCAAATAACCGAGATTCATTTTGTCGCCCGTTTCTGCGTGGAAGTTGAGCGCGTGTTTATAAGTTGCGGGATGAGCCGCGCCCTTGTAGTAAACGCTTTCGGTCAAGACGATGCTCAAAATCACGGTGTTGCCCGCACGATTGCACGGAACTTCAAAATTCGTTTGCATGCCGCCGATTTCGCGCCCGTCGTATTGAACGGCGTAATGACATCCTTTAAAGAAATTTTTCAGCTCGGCGACAATCGCGCCGTTGATTTTTTCGTCGACCTGCGCGTCGCCCGTGTGCACAATCGGATAAACCAAATTTTCACTGCCGTTGAAGTTCGCCGTTTCAATTGTGACCGCCGCAGAGCAAAAATTTTGCAACGCGAACATCAACGTCAACGCAACCGTCAAAAAAATTTTTCGCATAACAATCACCTCGTTGGAAATTTTCAACAAGCCGCAAATAATTCCTACCGCCGAAATTTAAAAGAGACCGTCACGGAGGACAGTCTCTGAAGTTCGGCGTTAAATTTTGTCCGCGAAATTTTTGCGCAGATATTCGCCGATTATTTCACCGATTATCATTTTGCCGCGCAGTGCCGGATGCAATCCGTCGGGCGTCAATTCGGCACGCATGTAACCTTGCGCGTCGGTGAGCGGCGCGGCAACGTCGATAAAGTACGGCGTCCGCATTATCCAATTATTAATTTGTTCGCGGGCTTCGCGCCAATCGCCGTCGGTCAGGTGAATTCCAAGCGGCAACATAATTTCGGGCACCATTGAAGTGAGCGTGCAGAAAACGGGCGTTATATCGTTCGACAAACATTTATCGCGCAACGCTTCCAAATTTTTGATGACTGCGTCGCTTTTGGCACCGACGCGAACATCGTTAAGACCGCCCATAATCAACAGAACTTGCGGCTTGAACGGCAAAACGTCATTGTCGAAACGATCAATCATCATTTGAGTTGTGTCGCCGCTTCGCGCAAGATTTTTCACGGGCACGGAGCAATAAGTTTCCCACTGACAGGAAAGTTGCCCTGCGGGAATGTAACCTGCGCCGCCGTGTGAAATGCTGTCACCGAGCACCGCGAATTTAACGGGCGTGGTCACCGTGAAAAATTTTTTCTGCGACCAATCGCTCAACGGTTTGTGTTTCTTGTCGACGACTCGCACTTGCCAATAATATTCGCCCGCCTCGGTGAACGGCGTCGAATCCGTTACGCGGTTGAAAGCTTCCGAATTGAAAAGTTGACGGACGATTTTGTCACGCGGCGAATCGATTTTCACGACCTGCACTTCGTAAAATTCCGTGCGCGGTACGGGTGCCCAAGAGTAAGTCGGATAAAGTTGCGGGAAGTCCATTAAATCCAGTTCCGCCGTCGGATATGGCGGGAGAAATTTTTTCGCCTCCGCTTGCCCGCCGAACAGCAACAGGCACGTCGACACCAGCAACGTAAAAATTTTTTTTAACGTCATAAATCAAACCTCCCAAAAATTTTTTGCAGACGAATTATATCACACCCGAAAGTTTTACGTCACGTCGCTTGCTTTTTCTCCCGCCGAACCGAATCGCCCGCGACAAATTAAAATCCACAGCGCAATTGACAGCACGGTTGAAACGGAAATTATTATGCCGAGACCGTCGACGAAATTTCCCCAAGGCAAAGTTCCCAACATCATGCCGAGACTGCCGAAAAGTGTCGGGATAAAATTTATAATCGATGACGCGGTGCCGACGTTGTCTTTCGCTTCGTGCAACAAAATTTCCATTGCGAACGGGCGAACGACCGCGCCGATAGCCGTGAACGGTAAAAAGCTCAGCAAAAAAATTACCGCGCCCGTTTGTCCGACGAACAAAACCAAAAGCCCGCTTGCCATTGCCGCGAAAAAACTCAGCCGCAAAATTCCGACGTTCGTCATCGAATCTTTCAGCTTGAGATACAAAATCGGCCCCGCGATTGACGCCGCCGAGTTCACCGCGAAAAAGTAACTGTACTGTTGCGCCGTCAGCGAAAATTGTTCGACGTAAATGAAACTGGACGCGCTCAAATAAGCCATGTACGGCGCGGACAAAATCGAAAACATTATCAAAACCGCCATGAAATATTTTTTCCGCCCCACGTCGATTAAAAGTGTCAGCGAATGCAAAATGCTTCCGTGATAGCGTTTGCGGTCGGGCAACGTTTCGCAGAACAAAAACGCCACGATTAAATTTATCGCGCCCAAAAATGTCAGCACGTAAAACGAGCCGCGCCAGTCCGTGAACGTCAAAAGTATTCCGCCGGCAAGCGGAGCCGCCATCGGTGCGATTACGCCGAGTGCTTGAGTTATCGCCAAAATTTTCGTCATCACGCGCCCGCGAAAACAATCTTTAATCAACGCCGTTTCAACCGTGATAACCGCGCCGGAGCCGACGGCCTGAAAAAATCTGCCCGCAAGCAAAAAATAAATGTTCGACGCTTCCGCGCAGGCAAATGATGCCGCCGTATAAATCGCCGCGCCGAAAATCAAAATCGGTCGCCGCCCTAATTTGTCGCTCAACGGCCCAAACAGAATCATTGAGACCGCGAACACGAAAAAAAATATCGTCAGCGTCAAGCCCACGAGAAATTCGCTTGCCGAAAAATAATTTCCCATTTCCGGCATCGCAGGCAAATATAAATCTGTTGATAAAGGGATGAACGCGCCGATAAATGTCAGATATGCTATCATGCCGTTCGCCGAAATATATTTTTGTCCTCGCAAAAAAATCGCCTCGCAAAAAGTTTTTCTGCAGGCGATTATCACGCGGCAAAATTTTTATGTCAACAAAAAATCCCGCCACCAACGACGGGGAAAATTTTTCAGTAATGACCTTTGCAAGAAATGATGTACAGGTAACCTTGTTCGTCAATGTCGTAAACAAGCCGATTTTTTTCATCAATGCGGCGGCTGTAACCCATGCCGTATTTCAAACGTTCGGGCTTGCCGATACCGACCATTGCTCCGTTGCGTTCAATGTCTTTGATGAGCGCGTTGATCCGACGAAGCGTCTTGTTATCTTCCGACTGCAAGGCGACGTAATCTTCCCACGCCTCGTCTCTCCAACGTTTATCCATTATCGTCAACCTCAATCAATTCGTGCTCCGTCCAATGTCCCGCTTTGATGTCTGCTCGGTTACGGGCAATTTCCGCGTAAAAGCGTGCATTGCGAATCGCTTTGGGGATGTCGAATTCACCTGCGGCAATCATGTCTTTAAGCTCCAGAGCAAAAAATTTCAATTCGCTCGGCGTGAAAGTTATTTTCGTATCGTCATCGGTTGCGTTCGACAAAATTTTTTCGTAGTCAATCGTTTGAATTTCTGCCATATTATCTCCTCCTTGCGGGCAAAAGTTTTTTCGCAACTGACAACATCAGCTTGATTCGATTTTCCTGGTTGGTGACGGAAATGCCCGCGTCGCAGTCAATCGCCACGATGTTGACGTTCTCGAAGTTTTCGCGCAGAGTGTGCATTGCGCCTTTTGCAGTAATTACGTTTGGCAAACAAGCCCAAGGGGAGAGACACACAATATTTTTGACATCTTCCTCAATCAGCGCAACCATTTCGCCGCAGATAAGCCAGCCTTCGCCCGCAAGGTTTCCGAGACTCACGAAACGGCTTGCCTGACGTGCGGTTTCTTTAATCGAGTGCGGAGCGCGGAAATGTTTCGACTCACGGAGCGCGTTTGCCATCGGGCGACGGAAAAATTCAACCAGCCCGATAAACATTTCGGCAAAAATTTTATCGCGATAACTGCCGCCCAAAAGTTCACGCCTGACAATCGCGTCGTAAGTCACGTACAAAAAGAAGTCCACGAAATCCGGAGCAATGACTTCCGCGCCTTCGTCGTGTAAAAGTTTTTCGATAAAATTGTTCGCGACGGGATGATATTTCACCAGAATTTCTCCGACGATACCGACACGCGGCTTAATTAAATTTTCGTCAATCGGTATCGCGTCAAACTGCTTGACGATTTCGCGAACGTTGCGGCGGAAACTCAAATAATTTCCGTCAACTAAATCGGCTTTGGCAAGCGTCATCCACTCGGCAAAAAGTTTATCGGTTTCGCCGCGCCGAATTTCATACGGGCGCATTCGGTTTGAAACATTCTGCAATAAATCGCCGTAAACGGAAGCTTTAATCGCGTCCATCAAACAATCGCGGCTCAGCTCGAAAGCGTCCGTTTCTTCGGGCAGTCCGTAGCACGCGAACACGGGAACTTGACCGAAGCCCGCGTATTTGAGCGCACGCCGCATAACGGAAATATAATTCGTCGCACGACACGCGCCGCAAGTTTGAAATAAAATTATCGACGTGTTGTCGGGGTCGCACAAACCGGATTGCAACGCCGCAAGCATTTGACCGGCGGTTACAATCGCCGGATAGCACATTTCGTTGTTAACGTAGCGAAGTCCCAAATCAATCGCGGCTTTGTCGGGCAGGTCGGGAATCAAAACTTTGTAACCGTACTTTTGCAAAACCGTTTGAACCAAATCGAAATGAATCGGTGCCATCTGCGGCGCAAGAATCGTGTGTTTCGATTTACATTCGGCGGTGAAGTGCGGGCGTTCGGGAAATTTTTTCGGCGAATAAGCGACGGGAGTTTTTCTTTTCAACGCCGCCAAAAGTGAACGCAAACGAATTCGTGCCGCGCCCAAATTTGAAACTTCGTCGAGCTTAATCATCGTGTAAATTCGTCCGTGCGCTTCCAAAATTTCTTTGACTTGCTCAATCGTCAGCGCGTCCAGCCCGCAACCGAACGAACTTAATTGAATCAACGTGACGTTTGGATTTTCTGCCGCGAATTGCGCCGCGTGATAAAGTCGGGCGTGATAGCTCCACTGATTGACGACGGAAATTTTCGGCGCGTCAACGGGCATATGATAAATCGAATCTTCCGACAGAATCGGCAGGCCGTAAGATTGAATCATTTCCGCGATGCCGTGATTAATTTCGGGGTCGATGTGATACGGCCGCCCGACAAGCAAAATTGCATGTTCGCCCGTGTTTTTAAGACGCGTCAACAATTCGTCGCCAAAATTTTTTACGTCACGCCGATAATTTTCCAACTCGGCTTGCGCTTTGTCGACGGCGGTGGAAATTTCGGAACTTGTCACGCCCTCGGAAGAAAATTCTTCGGCAAGGCGTTTTTTTAATTTCTTCATGTCGTGCACGGGCAAAAACGGTTGCATAAATTTAATGCCGCGCTCGTGCAAAACGTCCATGTTGTTGCGGATATTTTCCGCGTAGCTCGCGACAATCGGGCAGTTGTAAAAATTATCCGACCGCGTGTCGAAATTGTACGGCGCGCAGGGATAAAAAATTTTCTTCAAGCCGCGTTCAACCAAATCCATAACGTGACCGTGCGCAAGTTTGGCGGGGTAACACAGCGAATCGCTCGGAATTGTCGCCATGCCCTTGTAAAAAATCTGCGCGGAAGATTTTGCCGACAACTCGACGCGATAGCCCAGCTCCGTCAAAAACGTGTGCCAGAACGGATAATCTTCGTAAATGTTGAGCGTGCGGGGAATTCCGATTGTGCCGCGTTTGGGATTTTCAAGCGGTTGATAATCGAACACGCGTTGATATTTGTACAGGTAAGCATTTCGGCTAATCAAATTGGATGCAACGTCACGTTGCCCGCCGACGCCGCGTTCACACCTGTTGCCCGTGAAATATTTGCCGCCGTCAGGGAATTTCTGCATGGTTATCAGGCAATTATTTCCGCAACGTCCGCAACGATAACTTTTCGTCACGACTGAAAAATTTTCTAACTCGTCGGCCGATAAAAGTTTTGAGTCGCCCGAACAATTTTCACGCGCAAGAATCGCCGCACCATACGCGCCCATAAGTCCGGCAATGTCGGGGCGAATAACTTTTCTGTGCAAAATTTCTTCAATCGAACGCAAGACGGCATCGTTGTAAAAAGTTCCGCCCTGCACGACAATATTTTCGCCGAGGTCTTCGACGTTTTTCAGTTGCATAACTTTAAACAGCGCGTTTTTGATGACGGAAAGCGCAATGCCCGCCGAAATGTCGCTGACGGTCGCGCCTTCCTTTTGCGCCTGTTTGACTTTGGAATTCATGAAAACCGTACAACGCGTGCCGAGGTCGACGGGAGCTTCGGAAGTCAAAGCTTTGCCCGCGAAGTCGCCGACGGACATATTCAAGCCCTGCGCGAAATTTTGGATGAAACTGCCGCAACCCGCGCTGCAGGCCTCGTTGAGCGTGATATTTCCGATCGTGCCGTCCTTGACGAAAAAACATTTCATATCTTGCCCGCCGATGTCGAGCACGAAAGAAACTTCGGGGCAAAATTCCTGCGCGGCGGTGAGGTGAGCAAAAGTTTCAACTTCAGAGCCGTCCGCGTGCAGTGCCGCCTTGACAATCGCTTCGCCGTAGCCCGTGGTGAAAACGCCCGCAATTTTCGCGGTCGGAGGAATTTTTTCGTACAGGTCGCGAATTTGTTGGACGACGATTTTCAGCGGCGCGCCTTCGTTCGAGCCGTAATTCGTATATAAAATTTCTTTGTCTTCGCCGATCGCGCAGATTTTTGTTGTGGTGGAGCCGGCGTCAATTCCGACGAAAATTTTCCCGTGATAAGTTTGCAAGTCACCGCGTTTGACTTTCGCCTTGTCGTGACGCGTGCGGAAAGTTTGCAAATCTTCGGCGTCACGGAACAAAACGAAATCAGCCTTGCGAGTTTCGGCACGCGCCGCCTCGTCGGATTTTTTTATCGAGTCTTCAAGTTGAGTCACGGAAAATTCTTGCGCCTCGTCGGAAAGAGCCGCGCCCGTTGCAACAAAAAAATTCCCGTCGGGAGTTTCGACAACTTCATTGTCTGCAAGTCCGAGCGTCTCGACGAATCTTTTTTTGAGTTCGGGCAGAAAATGCAAAGGCCCGCCGAGAAATGCGACGTTGCCTTTAATCGGACGTCCTTGCGCAAGATTGCCGATTGTCTGATTGACGACCGCTTGAAAAATCGATAAAGCAATGTCAGCTTTTTTCGCGCCGTCGTTCATCAAAGCTTGAATGTCGGTTTTCGCGAAGACGCCGCAACGGGAAGCGATCGCATAAATTTGTTTGCCTTTTTCAGCCAGCGCGTTCAATCCGAGCGCGTCGGTTGACAGCAAGCTTGCCATGTGGTCAATAAATGAACCGGTACCGCCCGCGCAAACGCCGTTCATGCGAACTTCGGGCGCGTTGCCCAAATAAATAATTTTCGCGTCCTCGCCGCCCAATTCGACAACCGTGTCCGTCTGCGGAATAAATTCTTCGACGGCTTTTTGACAGGCAATGACTTCCTGCACGAACGGCAACGAAATTTTTTTCGCAATGCCCATGCCCGCAGAGCCTGCAACCGCAAGTTTAAAAGTTTTTTCGCCGATGATATTTTTCAGCGACGTTAAGGAATTTGTCAGCGCGGAGCCGATTTCCGAAAAGTGCCGCGCATAATTTTTAAATACAAGTCGTTCCTCGTCCATGACGACCAATTTTATTGTCGTGGAGCCGATGTCAATTCCGACTTTCATAGAAAAATCACCTCACCCGCCTGCAATTTTATAATTCGGCTTGGCAAGTGTCAACAAAATAAAAAGCCCGCGACTGAAATCGGGGCTTGCCGAAAAATTTTTTGCGAATTATTTGCCGCTCAACAGCATATTGTGAGCCGATTCTTTCAAAACTTTATAATCATGCGTGGTGAAGTCCGTTCTGCCGAAGGCGTCATATTCGCCAATTTTTGTGTCGTAGTTTGTAAGTTCCGCGAATTGAACTTCTCCGTAATCGTCGGCGAACATTTCGATTCCGTTTTCTTCAACGGGTTTGATGTACTTCAGTACTTTGCCGTTTTCATCTGTTTTGGTGAAGCAGGTGTATTGCTTGCCGTCGACGGTGACGGTGACTTCGCCTGTTAAATCGGCGGGGCGCGTGCTGTTCGTGCCGTAAATTTTGTAGTAACGTTTTTTCTTGGCGGGGTCGGTTTCCGTGTCGTCTGCGGCGTAATATATTTTCAAGCGATAAGCCTGCTCGTCTTTCGTTATTGACTTGCTGATATTTGTTCCGCCCAAGTCCTGAAAATATATCGTCCCGTCATCTTTAACTTTTCGGTCATATTCGTATTGTCTGCTGGGCTTGTTGAAGTATCTGACTTCGCCGGAATCAATGAAGTCGTTGTCATTCTTCAAACGCATGTAATTTTTCGCAACGATAAAACCTTTGAAGTCATCTTTTTTGTCACCGATAACGACGACGGGGCTGTTGGGCATGTAGAGGATAGCGCGATAAGGCGCGTTCAGGTTCACGATGACCGGTTTGGATTTGCGGACGAATTTATTAACCGTGTCATAGCCCGAGTAAATGCTGTTTGTTTCGGGGCCGTCGTAGAAGATGATGACGGGGCGATAACGTTGAGAACTCGTGTTGTAATTCGATTGATTGAAGTTGAGGATTATTTGATTGACGGAGTTTAAGCCCGTCTGGTTTATTTTTGAATTTAACTTTCCGGAAGCTCTGTCCATAATGTCGGGATGATAGAGTATGGGCTCGCTTTCGATGCGTCCCCACAAAATATCGGGTTCGTCATCTTTATCGACATCGGGACGAACTTTGTAAGGATCTTCAAAATCAACGCTTGTGTGTATCCGCAAACGCCTTATTTTTGAACCGTCAATTTTATTGGTACCGGAGCTGCCGCTATTTTCCCATTTGGTATTTTGATTGTTGGTGACGCCGTCGAAGCCCAATTCCAAATCCCAATCTTCGGAAAGCCATTTGCCGCTCAAAGTATATTCAACCCTGAAGTCGATATTTATCGAATCCAGTCTTTTCCACGTGTAAGGCAAGGCCACAGTGCCCGTCTCGGTAATGCCGGTCTGGTGAGTTTTCAGCGTATTACTCTTTGCGGGGTTGTAAGCCAAATTGCTCGGGTCTGTGTTTATTGCGGCGGAGGTTGCCGAAACGGAACTTGATTCGCCGTATTTGCCTTTGCCGTAACTCGTGATTGTGCCTCTGATGAATTCACTTGTGGTACGGTTTACGTCGATAATGTCTTCGCCGCCGGTTGTTTCGGTAAAAATTACGTCGTCTTTGACTACGACATTTTCTTTCCGATACAAATCGCCGAGGTAGTAATGATTGTAAAAATCTTGGAAGTGATTCCATGCGTCGCTGTAAACTGTGGTGCCGAAACTCGCCTCGTAGGCTGTAACTTTCGTGAGTTCATTGCCTTTGCTGTCGTAGAATTTGACTGTTTCGCCCGTTATCGGATCCGTTATGTTCACGTCGGCCACATTTACCAAACCGCCGCCGGTATTTTTGTACGCGTTTTGGACTTCCCAGTTGCCGACAATAACGTTTCTGTTGATTATGTTTCTGACCGTGGTGATGAATTCTTCCCATGTTTTAACCTCGGTGTTGGTTTCGACGATAACTTGATCTTTGGGAACCAATTTCGCATAGGCGATGACTGTGGCATCCATGCTGTTGAACCAGCCGGACAGGAAAAAATGTCTGATGTTTTCGTCAAGCTTGACGACGTAATAAAAATCGCCGTTCACTTTGACCAGATTTAAATCGGGGACAACTTGACGGTCGGAAGTCGAATTAAAAAGACTCCAGCTGTCGATTATCAAACTTGCCGTTTCGTCTGCGTCCGCCTGAATATTTTGCGTGTTGCCGATATTTTTAACGGTGTAATTTCTGGCAGTTGTGTCGCCGGCAGTCCAATCAAGGTCTGAAAGTTGCGTCTTTGAAGTCGTCGTGGTTGTGGTGGTTGTCGTTTCTGTGGTGGTTATCGTCGTACCTTCGTCGGTTTCGGTCGTATTCGACGTGGTTTCAGTTGAGGTTGAAGTTTCAACCCGTGGCTCCCCGTCGTCCGTAAGCCCGTTATCTTCCGGCAAATTTGGAACAAGCACGGGCACAAGGTCTTTCAACTTCGTGGAATTGGTGTCGATAATTTTTCGTGCGCCGGCAAGAGCTGCCGCGTCCGCCGAATTTTGCAAGCGCGAAACGTTCAGATAATACCAGCCCAAGTCGAGTGCCAGTCCGACGAACAGCAAAATTATCGGAATGAGCACCGCGAACAAGACGAGTACTTGTCCGCGCCGTGCGAAAAAATTTTTCCGCGACGAGTTCGGTAAAAATTTTTTGATTCGCATGATTGGACACCTCACTTTCAAGTTAAGTTCGACGTTCAATTTTTAACAATTCTATCAACCGCCCCTGAAAGTTTCAAGGAAGTTACTAAAATATTTACAATGACTTTTCCGCCGTGAAGTGCCGAATAAACTTTCGGGACGGAAATTTTTTACGATGAATTTTTTCGCCGTGAAGTGACGAATAAATTTTCGGGACGGAAATTTTTTTGCGATAAACTTTTTCGCCGTGAAGTGACGAATAAATTTTCGGGAGGAAATTTTTTCCCGCCGCAAAGAAAAAACTTGCCAACGTCAAAATTTTTGTTTACAATAGCCGCGAAGTCAAAAACAGTGGTTAATTTTTTTGTCGATAATTTTCGGAGGGCATCGCTTGTAAAATTTTTTTGACCCTCTTCGCGCAGGAGGAGGACAATTTTCTTTGGACATAGCTTAGTTGAAAGAGTGGGCTCGCGTCCACTCTTTCACTTTGTTGGGAAAAATTTCGGGGGTGAGCGATTGAGCAAAATTGAAACGCAAGTGGAAAGTTTGATGTCGGAAATTTTGGCGGGCACGGATTTTGAGCTTGTCGACGTGGAATATGTCAAGGAACGCGATTGGTATCTGCGCGTGTTCGTCGACAAAGCCGGCGGCATCGATTTGGATGACTGCCAAAATTTGAGCGAACGGCTCGGCGAAAAACTCGACGCGGCGGACATAATCAACGGCGCGTACATTTTGGAAGTTTCTTCGCCCGGCATTGACCGCATTTTGAAAAAGGACAAAGATTTTATTCGCGAGGCGGGCAAAGTAGTCGACGTGACACTTTATGCGCCGCTTGACAGGAAAAAAATTTTTGTCGGTGAATTGGTTGGTCGCGACGAAAAATTTCTGCGGCTCAAAGATATGGAACCGTTGCCGCGTGAAAAAGTTGCGCTCGTAAGACTGCATATAGAATTTTAGAGTAAAGGGATAAGGGAGAAAGGAGAAGAGCGGAGGGTTTTTTTGAATTTGTCCCTTCCCCCTTGTCCCTTGTCCCTTGAGGGAGGCAGAATTTACTTGGCAGGCAGAAGGAAAAAACAAGAACCGAGTTTGATTGACGCGCTGAAAGATTTATGTGTCGAAAAAGAAATTTCGCCCGACGTGCTTTTTGACGCCGTGGAGTCCGCGCTCAAATTCGCTTACAAAAAAAATTTCACCAAAGATGACAACGTCGAAGTCGAAATTGACCGCGAAGACGGCAGCTATCACGTAATCGCGCTCAAAAGCGTCGTCGAAAAAGTCGAAGACCCCGTCATTGAAATTTCGTTGGAAGACGCAAAAAAAATCAATCCCGATTGCGAAATTGATGACGTTGTTGAAATCGAAGTCACACCGAAAAATTTCGGGCGAATCGCGGCACAGGCTGCCAAACAATTTGTCGTGCAGAAATTGCGCGAAGCCGAACGCGGCGTAATTTATGACGAATTCAGTAACCGCGACAACGATTTAATCAAAGGTCGAGTTTTGCGCGTCGAGGACGGAAATTTAATCGTCGAAGTCGGCAAGACTGAAGCAATTTTGGTGCCCAGCGAACAGGTTGCGGGCGAAGACTTTCAGCCCGGCGATTCGTTGCGCGCTTACATCGCCGAAGTCAAAAAAGGCGGCAAAGGCCCGCAAGTTTATTTGTCGCGAACGCATCCCGCGTTTTTGCGTCGCCTTGTGGAAATGCAAGTGCCCGAAATTCAGGAAGGCATTATCGAAATTCGCGGTTTGACTCGTGAAGCCGGTGCCCGTTCAAAAATTGCCGTCGTTTCCAAAGATCCGAATGTCGACGCGGTCGGCTCCTGTGTCGGTCAACGCGGCGTGCGAATTCAACCCGTGCTTGATGAACTCGGCGAGGAAAAACTTGACATCGTCGAATGGAGCGCAAAACCCGGCGTCTACGTCGCCAACGCGCTCAGCCCGTCGAAAATTATCAGCGTCGCCGTCAGTGACGACGATAAAAGTTGCCGCGTGGTCGTCCCCGACAATCAGTTGAGTTTGGCAATCGGCAAGGAAGGTCAAAACGCCCGACTTGCCGCAAAACTCACCGGCTGGAAAATCGACATCAAAAGTTTCAAACAGGCCAAAGATGACCCGTTGCCGAACGATATGCACGAAGTCGACATTTCCGACGCAATGGCAGTCGTCAAACCGCGTCAGAAAAAAGGCAAGCGGTGACCGTTATGTCACGCGGCAAAACTTTCAAAGGCACGGCGACAAAACAAATCGAAATGCGCCGTTGCGTCGCTTGTCGGCAAGTTCGGCACAAGTCGGAATTGTTGCGCGTCGTGAAAACTGCGGCGGGCGAAATTTCAATCGACAACGCGACAAAAATTTTCGGGCGCGGTGCTTACGTTTGCAAGTCGGCAACCTGCGCGGCGAATTTGAAAAAACGTCACGGGCTGGACAAAATTTTTAAAACCAAACTGCCGAGCGAACTCTACGAAAAAATTTGCGACGAGATTGGCGACGCGGTTTGAAATATTCTTCGTAAAGGAGAGGAATAACCGTAGCGTAATAAACGTCTGGACAGTTAAACAGATGTGCAGCGAAAAGCTGAAAGCTCATAAATTAAATAGTCGTTGAGCCAGTTGGTGCTAACTTTAAAGCAGTCTATGCGCCGGGAAGAAGACCCGTGCAGGTTGAAACAGTCCTGATAACTATGAGGTAGAACTCTGAGGGCGGTCGCGGATAGTGGCACTTAAAAATTTTGTTTCACATCATTACGAAAGGAGAACGCTACAAGATGAATCAACAGGTCGTCACCTGAAAGACGCTGTTGATATGTACCGATGGCTAGTCGGGAATTTACGACTGTGGAGTGTTAAACAAACGTTGGTAGCTGCGGCAAAGACGGACACGTTGAAGCAGTAAGGTGAAATCGCGAGATTCACCCGAATCATCTTGGCATAGTTATTTACTATGTTTTAAGTAGCAGAACACTCGCATGTAACCAAAAATTTACCAACGGGGGTGGATCTATGTCAAAACCGGTTAAGTACATAATCTACAAATTGGCAGAAGAATTCAATCAGGATGCGCAAGTCATCATTGACTTTTTAACGAAGCGGAAGATTAAGGCAAAAAATCGTTTTTCGAGCGTGGACGAGGCGGCTTATGATTTGCTTAAAGCGCAATTCGGACGGCGCAAACCCGTCGAACCGCCCAAGCCCGAACCGCCGAAAGTTGAGCCGAAACCCGAAATCAAACCGCAACAACAGGCGAAAACTCAAAAACCGAAAGTCGACGCAAAACCTCAACAGGGCAAGCAACAACAAAAATCTCAGCAACAGGCGAAAACTCAACAACAGCCGCAGAAAGTTCAGCAGCAACAGTCCAAAGCTCAACAGCAACCGAAAGTTGAACAACCGTCGAAAAATCAGCAACAACCCAAAGCTCAGCAACAGCCCAAAGCTCAACAGCAACCGAAAGTTGATCAGCCGAAAAATCAGCAACAACAAAAAAATCAGCCGCAACAGGCAAAACCTCAGCAACAGGCGCAGAAAGTTCAACAACAACCTAAAGTTGAGCAACAGCCGAAAAATCAGCAACAACAGGCAAAACCTCAACAGCAGCCGAAAGTTGAGCAACAGGCGAAAGTTCAACAGCAACAGGCAAAACCTCAGCAACAGCGCGATAATCGCGATAATCGCGGCAAGCAAGACCGTCCGCAGGAAAATCGCCCCGAACAACGCAGAGACCGTCCGCAGGAAAATCGCGGCGATAATCGCGGAGATAATCGCCCCCGTGACAATCGCGGCAAACAATCTCAAGAAAATCGTCCCGCGCAGGCGACGCAGGACACGCGCACCGAACGCGGAGATCGTGACAGTCGTAAAAATCGCGGCGAACGTCAGCGCGAAGACGGCGGCGGCAAAAACAATCGCAATCGAAACCGTTCCAATCCCGCCAACGCAAAAGAAGCGGCAAAAACTCAAGCGGCACAATCCGGCGACAAACGTCCGCCGCGTCCCGCACGCAAAAAAAATCGTCCGGCACCCGCGCCCGTTCACAAAGCCGAAATCGCACGCCCGACGCATATCAAAGTTGGCGAAAGCATTGCGGTTAAAGATTTGGCAAGCAAGATGAGTTGCACCGCGACCGAAGTTATCAAAAAACTTTTGTTCATGGGCTACGGCGCGACGATTAACCAAGAAATTGACTTCGACATTGCCGCACTTGTCGCCGCAGAATTCGGAGTCACCGCCGAAGAACTTCCGCCCGAAGTCGATCCGACGCTTATTCCCGAAATTGAAGACGACCCCGCGACGTTGAAAATTCGTCCGCCCGTCGTTACCGTCATGGGGCACGTCGACCACGGCAAAACTTCACTGCTTGACGTTATCAGAAAATCTTCCGTCACGGCAACCGAAGCCGGCGGAATCACTCAGCATATCGGCGCGTATCAAGTCATCTGCAACGACAGAAAAATTGTTTTCCTCGACACGCCCGGGCACGAAGCTTTTACCGCAATGCGTGCACGCGGAGCACAATGTACCGACATCGCAATTCTCGTCGTCGCGGCGGATGATGGCGTTATGCCGCAGACGATTGAGGCGATTAACCACGCGAAGGCGGCGAACGTCCCGATTATCGTCGCCATTAACAAAATCGACAAACCCGGCGCGAATCCGTCACGCGTCAAACAAGCTCTTCTCGAATACGGTTTGGTTGCTCCCGAATACGGCGGCAAGACAAACATGGTTGAAGTTTCCGCGAAGAAAAATTTGGGCATCAATGAATTGCTCGAAGAAATTTTGTTTGAAGCGGACGTTCAGGAATTCAAAGCCAATCCCAATCGCGAAGCACGCGGCGTAATTATCGAAGCTCAGCTCGACAAAGGGCGCGGCCCCGTCGCCACGGTTTTGGTGCAAAACGGCACGTTGCGTATCGGCGATTCGATTGTCGCGGGCACGACTTACGGCAAAGTTCGCGCAATGATGAACGAACGCGGCGACAATCTCAAAAAGGCAGGCCCCAGCGTTCCCGTCGAAGTTTTGGGACTTAACGACGTTCCGGCGGCGGGCGACATTCTTGCCGCGCTTGACGAAAAACTTGCCAAGTCAATCGCCGAACACAGGATTGAGCAACGCCGCAACGCGCTGATTAAATCCAAAAAAGTTTCGCTTGACGACTTGTTTAACCAGATTCAAGCGGGCGAAATTAAAGATTTGAATATCGTCATCAAAGCTGACGTTCAAGGTTCGGTTGAGGCTCTTTCAAGTGCTTTGTTGTCGCTCAACAAAAATGATGAAGTTCGCGTCAACGTCGTTCATTCGGGCGTCGGTGCCGTCACGGAAAATGATGTCATGCTTGCCTCGTCGTCGAACGCGCTGATTATCGGATTCAACGTGCGCCCCGATGTCAACGCGCAAAAATCCGCCGCAACGGAAAGTATCGACATTCGCACTTACCGCGTTATTTACGACGCGATTCACGACGTTGAAGACGCAATGAGCGGGCTCCTCGCGCCCAAATTCAAAGAAGTCATTCAAGGCCGCGTTGAGATTCGCAAGGTCATGAAATTTTCCAAAGCTCTCGTTGCCGGCTCTTACGTGCTTGAAGGAAAAATTTTCAACAACAGCAAGATTCGTATTCTGCGCGACAACATTGAAGTTTTCGACGGGGAAATTGATTCGCTCCGCCGTTTCAAAGACGAAGTCAAAGAAGTTGCGGCGGGCTACGAATGCGGCATTTCGATTGTCGATTATCGCGACTTCCGCGAAGGCGACATTATCGAGGCGTACAAGATGGAAGAAATTGCCACTTCGATTGAGGACGTGAACAAGGAGCAGTAAAAAATGTTTGGCGATAAAATCATGCTTGCCGTTTCAACGGGCAACGTGGCGATTGGAAAAAGGCAAGCCAATTATTCCTCGCATTCGGTTCACCAGTTAGAAGGGAAAATTTTTCATGCAAACAGGTTACAATGACGCGCCGATTACAAGTCTATCGGAAGATTTATTCGGCGTGAAAAATTCCGTCAACGGTCTTCGCCAATTTATTCTGAGTTGCGAAACGCCAATGACTGTCTCGATTCAAGGCGACTGGGGCAGTGGCAAAACCAGCATGATGAACATGATTCAAAGCGAACTCGGCAATCGCGTCTTACCGATATGGTTTAACACGTGGCAATTTTCGCAGTTTCAACTCGGCAACTCACTTGCAATTTCCATGCTCGAAGTTTTGCTCAAGGAATTGGGCAGCGACACCAAAATTTTGGACAAGATATTTGGCGGAATGGTTGATGCGGCAAAAAATATATTTTTCTCCGCCGTGGAAGTTAATGCCGGCTCAAGGATGAAAGACAAGATAAAAAATTTCGTCGACAATTATTCCGATAAAAGTTGCGTCAAAGAAATTGCGGAACTCAAAAAGAAATTCGACGAAGCAATCGCCGCCAAAGTCAAAAATCCGATTGAACGCGTCGTCGTTTTCGTCGACGACCTTGACCGTCTCGAACCCGCCAAAGCCGTTGAACTTCTGGAAGTTTTGAAACTCTTCATTGACTGCAAAGATTGCGTCTTCGTTTTGGCTGTCGATTATGAAGTCGTGACTTTGGGCATTCGTCAAAAGTACGGCTCGGACATAAACGCGGCGAAGGGAAAAAGTTTCTTCGACAAAATCATTCAGTTGCCGTTCAAGATGCCCGTTGCTCAATACGACATAAAGGAATACACCGTATCCATGATGAGCAAGATGAACATCACGGACAAGGCCGAAAATACCGTTGAGTTGTTTTCGTCGCTGATAAAAACTTCCATCGGGTTAAATCCTCGCGGCATGAAGCGACTGTTCAACACGTACCAGCTGCTTTACAACATCATGCCCGATGGAATAAAATCTGACAACTTCAAGCAACGAATTCTTTTCGCCGTCGTTTGTATGCAAATGGCTTTTGAGACGGTCTACGATTATCTTTTGGCGGGCAACGTGGACGTCGACACGTTCAAAAAGTTGACGGCCGTCAACGATGAATCAATCAGAATTTTTCTTCAGAAACGTGCGCGTGCGCTTGCGCAGGGCGATTACACCGAAAATCTGGAAGACGACATTTTAAATTCCGTGTTCCCTTCCAAAATGTCACTTGAAGAACTTCGCAACGCTTTGCAAAAATTTCCGACGTTCATAAATCTGTTTGTCTCTGCCATAGGTGCAAAAGATCCCGAAAATTTGTCGGACGAAGAACTTGACAATCTGCGCGAGATTTTGAAATACTCGGCAATTACTTCCGTGAAGTCCGAAAATCAAAGTGAAGCCACGCAACGCGCCGTCGAACTTCGGCAAAAAAATCGCGACCTGGTGCAGAAGATAAACAAATTGCTTGCAGATAAGCGCGTCGACAATTTCACAATGCCTCAATCCGATTCGCCAAACAGCGGGATTATATCGACGTTTGCGGCGGGGCAATGCACCTACACCTGCGATGACAAAAAATATCTGTTGCGTTACGTGCTCGACCGGGCGGCGGAAGCAAAAATTTCATTCAGCATTTATCTGAACGGCTACGAACAAGATCCGAAAGATTTTTATGCCTTTATGGGAAAAAATCCGCTCGGATACAAAAAATCGCCCGTGATGAACGCAATTCCCGGTTGGTATTTCTACGACGACTCATTTATCTTTGATGCAGACGACAGAAAAATTGTGGAGTCTGTGGCTGATAAAGTGGAGGAAGCGTTTGACGCAATTAAAAGAAAAGTTAGCGACGGCTCTCGTAACAGCGTCCCTGAACGGAAACGAATTCTTCGTTAGCTTTCAGCTGTCAGCTTTTAGCTTTTAGGATTATAACTCTCGGCTAAAAGCTAAAAGTTCTGCTCAAACGGAAGTGAAAAATTTTGATTACATTTTTAATCGGTCTGGCAATTTTGTTCGTCGGCGCGGCAATTTACGGCTCGTTTTGCGAACGAATTTTAAAGCCGAAATCTTCCGCGAAAACTCCCGCCGTTGCTCAGCGTGACGGCGTGGACTTCGTGCCGCTGAACAAATGGAAAAATTTTTTGATTGAACTGCTGAACATTGCGGGAACAGGCCCCGTCTTCGGCCCGATTCAAGGTGCGCTTTTCGGCCCGATAGCGTTTTTGACAATTCCAATCGGTTGCGTTATCGCCGGCGCGGTGCACGATTACATGGTCGGCATGATTTCACTTCGCAACAAAGGCGCACAAACTCCCGCGCTCGTCAAAAAATTTCTCGGCGGCGGAGTTTACGCGGTCTACAACGTCATGGTCTGCCTGTTACTGCTTTTAGTCGGCGCGGTGTTCGTCTACACGCCGGGCGATTTGTTCGTCGAACAAGTTATCGGTGGAGACATTTCCTCGCTCACCCCGACGATTGTCACGGTTTACGCCGTAATTTTCGGTTATTACCTCGTCGCAACGCTGTTTCCGATTGATAAAATTATCGGGCGCATCTATCC
The DNA here is from genome assembly GCA_947165185.1 of uncultured Selenomonadales bacterium. GTDB lineage: Bacteria > Bacillota > Negativicutes > Selenomonadales > Selenomonadaceae > Quinella. The sequence continues at coordinate 825 of CAMUZL010000012.1, read as the reverse complement.
GATTTTCGGCGCGATTTTAATCTTGAGTGCCGTCGGAATTTTTTTCGGACTGTTCGTCGACGGTTACCCGCTGAAAGAAATTTGGGAAACGGGTATCGTGAACGTTCATCCTTTCGGCGAACATTTCATACCGATATTTTTCGTAACGGTCACTTGCGGCGTGGCGTCGGGCTTCCACTCCACGCAGGCGACAATCGTTTCGCGCACAATCACGGACGAAAATCACGGGCGACTTGTCTACTACAACACGATGATTGCCGAAGGTTTTATCGCAATGACGTGGGCGGCGGCGGCAATGGGCGCGGTTAATCTCGGTTTGGCGTCGGCCGAAAATCTTCATAACGCGGCGGCTTTGGTCGTCAGCATCATTGCGAAAAATATGCTCGGCAGTGTCGGCGGCACGATTGCTGTCGCGGGCGTCATTGTTCTGGCGATAACGTCGGGCGATACGGCGTTGCGGTCGTTGCGCATGATAATCGGCGACGCGCTCCACCTCGACAACAAAAATAAAATCGCAATGACGATTCTTGCGCTGATAATTTTCGCGGCGGTTGCGGCCGTGCTTTATTTCGCAAAATCCGAATCAAGCGGCTTTTCGTGGCTGTGGAGATATTTTTCCTGGGCGAATGAATCAATCGTTGCGTTCGTCTTCGCAATGGCGACGGTGTACATGTTCCAAAACAACATGCCGTACAAAGTCGCGCTGGTGCCCGGAACGTTTTACACTTACGTTGTCGCGGTTTATATTTTCAACGCGCCGATCGGATTCGGATTCGGTTGGGCGTTGAGTTGCGGGCTGGCAGTTTTTGTTGCGGCGGCTTATGC
>CAMUZL010000011.1 GCA_947165185.1 uncultured Selenomonadales bacterium | reverse complement strand
TTGCGGCGCGAAAACTGTTTGGTTACTTTCTAAAAGTAACCCTCCGAAAATTTTTAACGTTTGATTCGCGGCGACAAAGTTTGAGTTGCGACAACGTTGCGGCGCGAAAACTGTTTGGTTACTTTCTAAAAGTAACCCTCCGAAAATTTTTAACGTTTGATTCGCGGCGACAAAGTTTGAGTTGCGACAACGTTGCGGCGCGAAAACTGTTTGGTTACTTTCTAAAAGTAACCCTCCGAAAATTTTTTGCGACGGAACAGATTTAAAGTGGCCGCGAATTTTTAAACTGAGTTGCCGTCCCCGCGCTGGAATCCGCGTGCGCCATGTAATATTTTTCGTCTTCGGGCAAGTTGTCGTAATCGAAATACCACGGCAGATGATACGCCATAAAATCGCCCATCGTGCGCACGGAAAACCGCAAGTTGTAATGCCGCACGTTCGAGTAGAGCGCAAACGTCGTGTCAATCTGCGCGTAGTAAGCATCTTCGCCGATTTGCGTGCCCTCGTAAAAACTTTTTTGCACACGTTGTGCGCGTTCCTTGTCGAAAAAAGTTATGTCGTCGTAAACCAGCCCAAAGCCGACTTTGCGCAGTTCGTGATTCGAGTCAAGAATTTCCATGAACCGTTTTAAAAAATCTTTCGGGCAATTTTCGACGGGCAACAAGTCCGGATCTGTGTAAACATACGGCGTGGAAATTTTCAGCCGCTCCAAAATTCCCGACAGCCAAATCGCCTTGTAACCGAAATTTTTTTCCAGCCGAATGACTTTGATTCGCGAATCACTTTCAAGCGCGGAATAATATTCCAAAAGCGGCGGATAAGTCGAGCGATTGTCCAAAATTATCAGCTTGCGATAGCCCGCGTCGAGCAGCCAATCAATCATGCGTTTCATAATGCCGAGGCGGTCGCGGGCGTTGATGAAAATCGGCACGTCGCGCCAATAGGGGAAATACCACAGACTTTTAATTTCGCGTGCAAGATTTTCCGTAGAGCCGCGTCGCACAAGTTCGAGATTTTTTTTCGCCTCGCGGAAGTCGGCTTTAATTCGCAAAACATTTTCGTAAAGCTCAGCCGCCGCGTGAAAATCGCCCGTCAACGCCAAACAGTTCGCCCGATAAAACAAACTCAACTCGTCAACGTCGTCAAATTTTTTCGTCCGCAAATTTTCGTAACGCGCCAAAAATTCTGCGGCACGATGGAATTCGCCCGCAAGATAAAGCGTCCGTCCGAAAAGATAATACATGAAAAAAAATCCCTCGTTGATTTTCAGGTCGGTATTTTCGGGCGCGCCCAAATAAATTTTTGCCTTGTCGGAATTGCCGTCGCTCAAAAGTTTCATCGCGTAATAAATCATCACGTTGACGTGCGCGGCGATTTCATTGGCAACGGGCGGAATTTCGCCGGCTCTGCCCGCGTTCGACAATTCGCCGCAATGTTTCATCACGCGTTGAATAATGTTGCTCATCGTCTCCAAATCGTGAGTTGACCGCGAAGTTTCAAAGTCCGCATAAAGTTTGTCGAAGTTCATTCGTATCGCCTCCCAAAAATATTTTACACGTTCGCCGCACAAAAAAACAGTCCCGTATGTTTGGCGAGACCGTCCGAAATTTTTCATTTCTGCTTGAAAAGTTCTTCGTAATGATTGATTTTGTAGTCGAGCCGCTCTATCGTCGTGCGCAAAGTTTCCGCCTGCTTTTGGAGCCGCGTCCGCTGTTCGATTAAAATATTTTTGCGCCGTTCGATGCCCGTGTCTTGTTGCATGAGCGAAACATATTCGATTAACGCTTCGATTTGCACGCCGGCGGAGCGCATACACTTGACGAACGAAACCCACTTGCAAGACATTTCGTCGAAATCGCGGATACCGTTTTTTTTGCGCGGGACGGGCGGAATCAAGCCGATTCGTTCGTAATATCTCAGCGTGTCTGCCGTCATCTGGAATTTCTCACTGACTTCACCAATCGTCATAAACATCACTCCAACGAAAGATTTTCCGCCGCAAGTTTAACAGCTCAAGTCGACTTTAAGTCAAGCCACTTTTAAAAAGTGGACAAACAGTTTGGTTACAGCTTCGCAACTCCAACGTCAAAAAATTTTCAAACCGTCATGAAGAAATCTTTTGCGTCAACGTCCTCGAAAACTTCAACGCCGAAATTTTTCAGCTCGTCGCGAAGATATTCCGCCAACACGTGAACAATCGGAAATTCCGTGGCGAAATGTCCCGCGTCCACGACGTGAATTTTATTTTCGACGGCGGCTTGAGCTTCGTGATATTTCACGTCGCCCGTGACGAAAGCTTGTGCGCCGAAAAATTTTGCTTTGGAAATGAATTCCGCGCCCGCACCGCCGCACAGTCCGACACGCTCAATCATGAAGTCGCCCGCATCGACGAGCCGAACATTTTGCGCGTTCAAAGATTTTTTCACGTGACGGGCGAAATTTTCTGCGGTCATGGGCGTCGGCAAAGTTCCGAGCCGTCCCAAAGAAAATTCTTCGTCGCCGAACATTTTTATATCGGTCAAGCCGATTTTTTTCGCCAAAACATCGTTGACGCCGCCAATCGCGCTGTCAAGATTCGTGTGCGCCGCGAAAACCGCCAAATTATTTTTCACGAGCCGAAAAATTTTTCTGCCGAGCGGCAAATCGTAGCGGACATTTTTTGTCGCGTAAAAAATCAGCGGGTGATGCGCAACAATCAGCTGTGCGCCGAGTTCGGCCGCCTGCGGAATATTTCTGTCGAGCACGTCCAAACACACGAAAATTTTTTTGACTTCGGATTTCGGGTCGCCGAGCAAAAGTCCGGGGTTGTCCCACTCTTCGGCAAGTTTTTTCGGCGCGAGTCGATTAACGGCGTCGGCAACGGTTTGCACGGTACAAATTTTCATTTTGAAGCCTCCAACAGGTTTAAAACGTCGTCGAACGTCGCGGCAACGTTCGGATAAAAAATTTTCGGTCTGTCAATCATCACGACGGGCAAATTTAAAATTTTTGCCGCCTCAAGTTTGGTGTCCGCGCCGCCGATTTGTCCGCTGTTTTTCGTGACGATAACTTCGGCGTTCGCGTGTTTGAACAGTTCGACGTTCAGTTCAACGGAAAACGCGCCTTGAATCGCAATAATTTGTTTCGGCGACAAATTCAACGCTTCACATTGCGCCAAAACTTCAGCCGTCGGCAAAATTCGCACGGTTAAGTTGCAATCGCGGAGCATGTCGACGAAAATTTTTAAATTGCGGCTGCCCGTCGTTAGAAAAATATTTTTGCCGAGTTCGCGAGCTTTAATCGCCGCAGATTCGTAATTTTCGACGCGGAAAATATTTTCGCCCGTAATTTCGACTTGAGCGCGTTCGTAACGCACATAAAAAATTTTCGCGGCTTGAGCGGCACTAATCGCGTTCGACGAAACATTTTGCGCGTAAGGATGGCTTGCGTCGACCACGGCGGAAAAATTTCCGTCACGAAAAAGTTTTTCGAGTTCATCGGCGTCAAGCGGCTTGTCGTTGACCTTAATTCCCGCGAAATTTTCCAAAAGTTTCCGTCCGTAATCGCTCACGACCGAAGCCGTCACGTCAAAGCCGCGTTCAAGCAAAATTTTCGCAAGTTCGCGCCCGTCCTGCGTGCCGGCGATTAAAAAAATTTTTCTGTTCATCATGCCGCCGATTTTAATTCAAGCCGCCGAAATTTGCAACGCGCCGCCTAATTGGTAAATCGTCAAAAGTTTTTCTTGACTTTTTGTTGTTTGTCGTTTATCATTTGCCGCGTCAACAAGAATTTAAGCAAACGGTCAGACAAGCGAATTTTTCCGAACGCGGTCACGAAATAAAATTTTTGACAGCATCCGAGCGCGTCAACTGTTTGTCAACTTTTTAAAAGTTGTGGAGAGTGATAAATATGGCAGGAGAAAAATACACGGCGAAGGCTCAACAGGCAATTCAAGCGGCGCAACAGCTCGCGGCAATGAAATATCATCAAGAATTCAATTCGTTGCATTTGATGCTTGCGCTGGCGAAAGAACCCGAAGGTTTGCTCGCGACAATCTTCGCGGAATGTCAAACCGACTTGCCGATGCTCAAAGTCAAGCTCGAAGCCGAATTAAACAAAATTCCGCAGGTAAAAGGGCAAGAACGTCTGTCAATGGGCGTCGATTTGGCTCGCGTCATCGGAAAAGCTCGCGAATACGCCGCGTCAATGAAAGATGAGTTCATCAGCACGGAACATTTGCTTTTGGGGCTCGTAACCGACGGCAAGCAGGAAGTTCAGGACATCGCCAAAGAATTTAAGCTGTCGAAAGGCAAAATCGACGACGCGATTAAAAAATTCCGCAAGCAAAACGTCACGAACGAAAATCCCGAAGAAACTTACCAAAGTTTGGCGAAATTCGGGCGCGACTTGACGGCGGCGGCTCGTGCGGGAAAATTAGACCCCGTTATCGGTCGTGACGAAGAAATTCGCCGCACGATTGAAATTTTGTCCCGTCGAACGAAAAATAATCCCGTGCTCATCGGTGAACCCGGCGTCGGCAAAACCGCCATCGTCGAAGGACTTGCGCGTCGAATTGTTGCCGGTGACGTGCCCGAATCGCTCAAAAATAAAACTTTGTACGCTTTGGACATGGGAAGTTTGATTGCGGGCGCGAAATTCCGCGGCGAATTCGAGGAACGTTTAAAAGCCGTCTTAAACGAAATTACGAAGTCCGACGGGCAAATTTTGCTGTTTATCGACGAAGTTCACACCGTTGTTGGTGCCGGAAAAGCCGAAGGCGCAATGGACGCCGGAAATTTGCTCAAACCCATGCTTGCTCGCGGAGAATTGCGTTGTATCGGCGCGACAACGCTCAACGAGTACCGAAAATACATCGAAAAAGATACCGCGCTTGAAAGACGTTTCCAACCCGTCATGGTCGGCGAACCGACGGTCGAGGACACAATTACAATTCTGCGCGGCATAAAAGAACGTTACGAAGTTCATCACGGCGTGCGAATTCGTGATGCGGCGTTGGTTTCGGCGGCAACTTTGTCCGACAGATACATTTCCGACAGATTTTTGCCCGACAAAGCGATTGATTTGGTCGACGAGGCGGCTGCGAAGTTGCGAACCGAAATTGAGTCACTTCCCGCGCCGATTGACGAGACTCGCCGAAAAATTATGCAACTTGAAATTGAAGAACAGGCTTTGAAAAAAGAATCCGACACAGCGTCGAAAGAAAAACTTCAATCAATCGGCGAAGAAATTTCTCAGCTCAAATCTCGCGAAAAAGTTTTGCGCGACAAGTGGGAAGCCGAAAAACAATCAATTTTGCGCGTGCGTGCCATCAAAAAAGAAATCGACGCCGTCAACAACGAAATCGAAGAGGCTCAACGCGCTTACAACCTTCAAAAGGCGTCCGAATTGAAATATGCCAAACTTCCGCAACTTCAAAACACGTTGAAGCAAGTCGAAGCCGAAATCGCCGCTCAATCGAAGGGTGAACGCCTGTTGAAAGAAGAAGTCGGCGAAGAAGACATCGCAAAAGTCGTCAGTCGCTGGACTGGCATTCCGCTCGCGAAAATGTTGACCGGTGAACGCGAAAAACTTTTGCACCTCGAAGATACACTGCATGAACGCGTTGTCGGTCAGGATGAAGCCGTTAAAGTCGTCAGCGAAGCGATTTTGCGTGCGCGTGCCGGCATCAAAGACCCGAATCGTCCAATCGGCTCGTTTATTTTCCTCGGCCCGACGGGTGTCGGCAAAACCGAACTTGCAAAAGCGTTGGCGGAAGCACTTTTCGACGACGAACGCAGTATTATTCGCGTCGACATGTCCGAATACATGGAAAAACACACCGTCGCAAGATTAATCGGCGCGCCTCCCGGTTATGTCGGCTACGACGAGGGCGGACAGCTCACCGAAGCCGTTCGACGCAGACCTTACAGCGTTATTTTGCTCGACGAAATCGAAAAAGCTCATCGCGACATTTTCAACGTACTTTTGCAGATTTTGGACGACGGAAGATTGACTGACGGCAAAGGACGCGTCGTGAACTTCAAAAACACCGTGATTATCATGACGAGCAACCTCGGTTCGCAAGAAATTCTTCAGCGCGCAAAAATCGGGTTCATAACCAATCAAGCGTTCGCGGAAGCCGAATCGATTATCAAAGACTTGCTCAAAAACTATTTCCGACCCGAATTTTTGAATCGAATCGACGATATTGTTGTCTTCAAGTCGCTGGCGAAGGAACAAGTCAAAGCAATCGCCGAAATTCTGTTGAAAACGCTGAGCGAACGTCTTGAGAAACAAATTAACGTCAAACTCACGTGGACTCAAGCCGCAGTCGACGCTTTGAGCGAAAAAGGCTTCGATCCGAATTTCGGAGCGCGTCCGTTGCGCAGAATGTTGACGCACACGGTTGAAACGGAATTGAGCAAAAAAATTATCGCGGGCGCGGTAAAAGACGGCGACACCGTTGAAATCGACTTCGACGGCAAAAATTTCGCCTTCAACGCCAAAAACGTATCGCTTGAAAAATAAATTCATACCTCCAGAGAAAATTTTATCCCGCCGAGTGTTCGACGGGATTTTTTTTTTTGCGAAAAACGTCACTGCGCGGCGATAACATTAAAAATTTTGGTAACGTACGGCGCGTCAGCTGTTTGGTTACTTTTTAAAAGTAACCGGGATTTTTTTTGCTCAAAATCATTTTGAAACGCGTTTTGAACGTCGAAATTTGTTTTGAAACGGTTTTGAGCTTTGAAATCAATTTTGAGCGTCGAAATTCATTTCAAACCGATTTTGAAAGTTGAAACCCGAAAATTTTTGGCGACCGAGTAAAATCGAACAAAACGTTCGATTTTCCGAACCGCCAATCAAAAATTTTTGGTGACTTAGTTCAATCGAACGAAACGTTCGATACAGCGAACCAACAAAATTTCGGGCTTGAAAGTCAATCGGCAATGAAATAAAATTCCTTCCAAAAACGGGAGGGATTTTTTTTTGGACGGGACAATCAGCAACGTCGCGGCGGGCAGCCTCGCCGAAGAACTCGAACTTGCGGCGGGCGATAAAATTTTGGCGGTCAACGGGCACAAAATCACCGACATAATCGATTTGAGTTTTCAGCTCGCCGAAGAGGAGATCGAACTTTTGATTGAGCACGCGGACGGCGAACGCGAAATTATTGCGTTTGAAAAAGACATCGACGAAGAACTTGGCGCGGAATTTTCCACGGCGGTTTTCGACGGCGTGCGGCGTTGCAAAAATCATTGCGTCTTTTGTTTCGTGGACATGATTGCCCCGAACATGCGAAAAACTTTGTCGGTCAAGGACGACGATTACCGTTTGAGTTTTCTGTTCGGAAATTTCATCACGCTGACGAATTTGACTGCGAAAGATTTCCGCCGCATAAAAAATTTTCATCTGTCGCCGCTGTTCGTGTCGATTCACGCAATGAATCCGGAACTTCGCGCAAAAATTCTGCGGACGCCTTTGGGCGCGAAAATCAACACGCAACTGAACGAATTGGAGCGGGCGGGCGTCGAATATCACACGCAAGTTGTTTTGTGCAAAGATTTGAACGACGGAGCGGAATTGGACTTCACGATAGCCGAAATTTTTAAACGTCGACCGCACGCGTTGAGTTTGGCGATTGTTCCCGTGGGCGTGACGCGTCATCGCCGCGATAAATTTGAGCTGAAACAATTCGACAAAGTTTCCGCCGCAAAAGTCATCGAGCAGGTTGAAATTTTCCAAAAAAAATCCCGCGCAGAGTCGGGACGAACTTTTGTTTATTTGGGCGACGAATTTTATTTCATTGCCGAAAAAGATTTTCCGCCCGCCGAATTTTACGACGGCTTCCCGCAGATTGAAAACGGCATCGGAATGACGCGCAATTTTATTGACGAATTCCGCAACGCTGAAGAAATTTCGCCCGCCGATAAAAATTTTTCGATTGATGTTGTTTGCGGCACGTCGATAGCAAAAATTTTCAGCCGTTTGACTGCCGAGATGCCGAACGTGCGGATTTTGCCCGTCGTGAATAAATTTTTCGGCGAGCGCGTGAATGTTTCGGGACTTTTGACGGGCGGCGACATAATTGACGCGCTGAAAACTTTTGGCGGGACACGCGACGCGATTTTAATTCCGTCGACCGCGCTGAAATCCGGCGAAGAAATTTTTTTGGACGACGTGACGGTTGACGACCTGCGAAAAATTTTTGCGCCCGCGAAAGTTTTACCGATACACGACGGCGCAGAATTCAAACGAACACTGAAAGGGTCGCTTTAAAAGCGACGGAACAGTTGACGCGCCATAACGTTGCCGAAGTTCAAAAGTTATCGCCGCGCCGTGAATGAAATAAATTTCTTGAGGAGACTGATTATATGAGCAAACCGATTGTTGCGGTTGTCGGACGCCCGAACGTCGGCAAGTCAACGCTGTTTAACCAAATCGGCAAGCGGCGTTTATCGATTGTCGACGATATGGCGGGCGTCACTCGCGACCGAATTTACATGGACGCGACTTGGCTTGACCGCGAATTCACGCTGATTGACACGGGCGGCATCGAAATTAAATCCGCCGATAAAATGTTGACGCAAATTCGCACGCAAGCAAAAATCGCCGCAGACGAAGCGGACGTGATAATTTTCGTGACGGACGGACGAGCCGGCTTGACTGTCGACGACGAAGCAGTTGCGAAATTTCTGCGCACTTCCGACAAGCCGATTGTCCTTGCCGTGAACAAAATCGACGACATTCGGCAGGACAGCGACATTTACGAATTTTACAATTTGGGCTTGGGCGAACCGATTGGAATTTCCGCAAGCAACGCGCTGAATTTGGGCGACTTGCTTGACGCCGTGGTTAAAAATTTTCCGTCAAACGAAATTGAAACTCGCGACGAAGACGAAATCCGAATTGCCGTTATCGGTCGCCCGAACGTCGGAAAATCTTCGCTGGTAAACGCACTGCTCGGTGAAGAGCGCGTAATTGTCAGCGATATTCCCGGCACCACACGCGACGCAATCGACACGCATTTTTTTTCGGACGGCACGAAATTTACGCTGATTGACACGGCGGGTATGCGCAAAAAATCCAAAGTCGAAGAGGCCGTCGAACGTTACAGCGTGATTCGTTCGCTCCGAGCGATTGACCGCGCCGACGTTGTGTTGATGCTGATTGAAGCTCCCGTCGGCGTCACCGAGCAGGACAAAAAAATTGCGGGCTACGCGCACGATTCGGGCAAAGGTTGCGTTATCGTCGTCAACAAGTGGGACATTTTCCCGAACAAGCACGACCGTTCGACAAACCGTTTCACGGACGACCTGCGCGAGCGTCTGGGATTTTTGCAATATGCGCCCGTGGTTTACGCCAGTGCTTTAACGGGACAGCGCGTCGACCGCGTGACCGAGCTGGTTAAATTCGTCGCCGAGCAACAATCAATGCGAATTCAAACGAGCGTGCTCAACGAACTGATTCGCGACGCGGTTGCCGTCAATCCTCCGCCGACGAAAAAAGGCAAGCCGTTAAAAATTTTCTTCGTGACGCAAGCCGACATTTGCCCGCCGCGATTTATAATTTTCGTCAACGAGCCGGAACTGTTTCACTTTTCGTATCTGCGTTTCATCGAAAACCGACTGCGAGAAAGTTTCGGTTTCGAGGGCACGCCGCTGAAATTTATCGTGCGAAAACACAAGCAAAATCCCGACGAACAATAACAAACACGACGCGAAACAATACCGATTGCGTATGGACGAAAATTTTTGCTCGTGATATACTTCGCCGCGTTTGAAAGTAATGAACACCCTCCTCCACGGCAAGAGGTTATCGCGACGGATTTAAACGTCGTCGGCGATGGTTAGCGACTTCGCGCCGTAACTGATTTAACGGAAACAATACCCCCCTAAAAAAAAATTAACCCGTCACGAACGACGGGTAATTTTTTTTGCAAACGTTGCGATAAGATTTTTTTACTTGATTGTTGACGCGGGACAAACTTTCGACAGCGGACAAATTTCGCATTTAGGTTTGCGTGCCGAACAAATTTCGCGCCCGTGCCAAATCAGCCAGTGATGAGCGTCCGACCATTTTTCGCGGGGAATAATTTTTTGCAAGCCCGTTTCGACTTCGAGCGGCGTTTTTCCTTCGGCAAGCTTCATGCGGTTTGACAGGCGGAAAACGTGCGTATCGACGGCGATGGCGGGATTTTTGAACGCGACACTTGTAACGACGTTGGCGGTTTTTCGCCCGACGCCCGGCAGTTTAATCAGTTCGTCGAATTCGGAAGGGACTTCGCCGCCGTAATCGCTCAGCAAAATTTCCGACGTGCCGACGATGTGTTTCGCCTTCGCACGAAAATAGCCGCACGGTCTGATAATTTCTTCAAGCCGCGTTTGACCGAGCTGTAAAATTTTTTCGGGCGTGTTCGCAATCGGGAATAAAATTTTCGTGACTTCGTTGACGCGTTTGTCGGTGCACTGCGCGGACAAAATCACCGCGACCAAAAGTTCAAAGACTGAATCGAATTTCAGTTGCGGAACCGCGCCCGCGTAAGTTTCTTCCAAAATCCGAAGTTCGGCGAGTCGAAAATCGTCAATCACAATTCACCAACTCCAAATACGGCAATTCTTTAAAGCCGAAATGTTTATACAGCTCCAAAGCAGAATCATTGTCCGCCTCCGCCTCAAGCCGCAAAATTTTATCGGGATAACGCGCTTTGACGAAGCGAATAAATTTCGAGCCAATGCCGTGCCCGCGATATTGCGCCTCAACGAAAATATCTTCAATCCAAATGCATTCGCCGCCGAATTCCGTCGAATAGCTGTGCGCCGTGATTCCATAGCCGATAATTTTTTCTTCGGCGACGAAAACGAAACCTTCCGCGCAGATTGAATCGTCAAGACAATTTTTCACGTTGGCGGCAAAAATTTTTTCGGAACCGTTGGTTATGACTGAAGGCGAAGTGTAAAATTTTCGCATCATGTCGATGACAATTTCGCTGTCGTCGCGTTGAATTTTTCTGATTGTAATTTCCATGTCAATTTGTCAAACTTCTCACGGGCGCGGGAATTCTTCCGCCGCGAGCAATGAACGCCTCCGAGCTCCACTGATTTTTTACGGGAACAATCGGGCAATAACCGAGCAAGCCGCCGAATTCCACAACGTCGCCGACTTTCGCATTCGGCACGGGAATTAATCGCACGGCAGTAGTTTTGTTGTTGACGACGCCGATAGCCGCTTCGTCCGCGATAATTCCGCTCAATGTCGCCGCGCTCACGTCGCCCGAAACTGCAATCATGTCCAGACCGACGGAACAAACGCAAGTCATCGCCTCAAGTTTTTCAATCGACAAACTTCCCTGCTTGACGGCGTTAATCATGCCTTCATCTTCGCTGACGGGAATAAATGCGCCGCTCAATCCGCCGACGTGTGAACTTGCCATCAATCCGCCTTTTTTGACAGCGTCGTTGAGAAGTGCAAGCGCGGCAGTCGTCCCGGGTGCTCCGCAAGCTTCAAGTCCCATCTCCTCGAGAATTCGCGCAACCGAATCGCCGACGGCGGGCGTGGGTGCCAAAGATAAATCAATTATCCCGAACGGCACGCCCAATCTGCGCGATGCTTCTTGAGCGACGAGCTGACCGACGCGGGTAATTTTAAACGCGGTCTTTTTGACGGTCTCGGCAATTTCGGTGAAGTTCGCGCCTTTCAAATCCTCAAGCGCATGTTTGACGACGCCGGGGCCGCTGACACCGACGTTGATAACTTTGTCGGGTTCGCTGACGCCGTGGAATGCTCCCGCCATAAACGGATTATCTTGCGGTGCGTTGGCAAAAATTACAAGTTTCGCGCAGCCGATAGCTTGACGGTCGCGGGTAAGTTCGGCAGTTCGTTTGATGACTTCGCCCATTTCGCGAACGCAATCCATGTTGATGCCCGCTTTTGTCGACGCAAGATTTACGGACGCGCAAACCAAATCCGTCGACGCCAGAGCTTGCGGAATTGATTCGATTAAAATTCTGTCGCCGTTGGTGTAACCTTTTTCGACGAGCGCACTGAATCCGCCGATAAAATTAACGCCGACTTCCTTCGCGGCGCGGTCGAGAGTTTCGGCAACGGGCACATAACTTTCCGCTTTGCAACTGTCGGCAGCGATTGCTACGGGCGTGACGGAAATTCGCTTGTTGATAATCGGGATGCCGTATTCGGCTTCAATGTCTTCGCCGGTCTTGACGAGAAATTCTGCCGAGCGCGTGATTTTGTCGTAGACGTTGCGGCAAAAATCGCGCATGTTCGGATGAGCGCAGTCACGCAGAGAAATTCCCATCGTTATCGTGCGCACGTCCAATTTGTTGACGGTTATCATGCGGTTAGTTTCGAGAATGTCTTCAATCGTTATCAAAGTTCACACCTCAAATCTTGTGCATGACATCGAAAATATCTTGGTGTTGCGTTTTGATTTCGACGCCGATTGACTCGCCCTGTTCGTGCAATTTTTTCTGCAAGTCGACGAGCTGAATTTTACTTTCGCTGGCTTCGGCGAACAGAATCATGTTAAAGAATCCGTTCAAAATGTTTTGGTTGATGCTCAAGATGTTGACGTTGTTGTCAGCCAAAATTTTCGTCACGCTTGCGATAATGCCGACGCGATCTTTACCAACAACGGTAACGATTAATTTCATTGTTCAAACCTCCTTCAACTATCCCCCGGAGGGGCGGGGGCAACGGATGGGTTCCCAACCGCCGCCCGCACCGGCGTATTTCAATTTTTAAAGAAAAATTCCTGCAGGATGTTCGCAAAAATTTTTGCACAGCGTCAAAAAAAATCCCGTCACAAACGGCGGGAAATTTTTTTGCGGACTGCGACAAACTTTATCGTAAAAATTTTTGCACAGCGTCAAAAAAAATCCCGTCACAAACGGCGGGAAATTTTTTTCGGACTGTGATAAAGTTTATTGTGTCTGCAACACGTCAAAATTTTTCGTCCACGTGCGGCTTAAGCGTTCGGCTTCGCGGGACAACTCAGCGGCTTTGTCGCTATCGAATTCACGATAAATTTCCGCCGACTTTCGCAAGGCAATAATTTGGTCAATCAGGCTGAAACCGTTCGCGACATCTTTTGCCAAAATTTCAAGCGCACGTTTGGGATTTTTTTTGACGCCAAATTTTCCGTCGCGAAAAATATCCGACAGAATTCGCGTCGCTCGGTGACTGCCCGCGTCACTTGCCGCCGTCAAAGTGCGAATCAAATTGTTGACGTTCGAGTTCGCGCCGTAAATTTCGGCAACGGCAAGGCACGCTTCCCGCGAAATCGGTTCGTCGCCACCTGCAGCCATTTTGAAATACTTCAGCGCGAGTTTTTCGTTACGTTCGACCGCCGTGCCCGTGCCAAACATTTTGCCGACTTCAAAAGCCGCCGAACGTCGCAAGTCATCGGGCAAAGTTTCATCTTTAATCATGTGCGTGAAGTGCGACACGGCTTTTTTGCCCGAAGGCTCAAGCCCGCGTCCGTCACGATAAATTTCCGCGATTTTGAAACGCGCCGCAGGTTGACCGAGCCGAATTAAAATTTTCAACCAACGAACGGCATTTTCACCGTCCGCCAAATCAATTTCGTAAGTGTGCGCGATTCGGTTTGCGGCGTCCTGTCGGTTAAGAATGTCGACGCCGTGATTGTTCGCGACTTCCTTGTAACACTCCACGGCCTTAAGCGGATCGCGGGGCGTGCCCTGCCCGAAACGGCACATGTCGCCGACAAGCAGAAATGACCATGCGTCGCCGAAATTTGCGGCTTTGATAAACCATTTGAACGCCTCGGAAAGTTTTCGTTCGGCTTCGTTGCGCAGAGAAAAAGCCAATTCACGCATTGCGGAAATGTCGCCGTGATTCGCCCGTCGCCGACAGTCAATCAGTTGTTCGTTCGTCATTTTTTCGGCTCCAACTTCTGTAATTTTTATCGGCAACGTAACCGTGGTCGATATAAACTGCCGCCTCATAAAATTTTTCGGACTTGTCAAGGTCGGGACGAATATTCGCCTCGCCGTAGCCGTAAATGTCGCCGAGTTGCACGAATGCTTTGACGGCGAAATTATCGAGCACACTGCCGGCAAGGATTCGTTTAAATTTTTTGTCGGGGTCGAGCGAATCAATGTCGAGCGTGCCAAAAATCAGCGTGATAATTTTTTTGTAGCAGTTGACGGCTTTTCTACCGTTGACGGGGACGCCGCCGCTGCCGTAACGAAAAATCGCCGCTTTGCCGTACAGAGCTTCCAAATAAGATTCGTGCGGATATTGCCAATAGTCGGATATGGATAAATCATCAATCTCCTCGCCGAAAATTTTCCGTAAAAGCAGGTCTGACACGCCGGCTTTCGTGCCGTCGTCGCCGCGCAAAATTTTATCGTAAATTTTCAGAGCTTTGTAACCGTCGGCAGGAATTTCGCCGGAACCGTCCGCGAAAATTTCAGCCGACATTAAATATCCGTAATTGTAGCCGAGTTCGCCGGCACGCAAAAAACATTTCAAAGCGCGTTGCCCGTCGCCGTCGTCAAGAAATTTTTTGCCGAGTTCCAATAAGTCCGAGCCGTCAAGCGCGTCAATTTCGGCGTCGGTAAATTTGTCGTCGTTCATGTTGAAAATCTCCTTTCGGAAAAAAAAAGCGTGCCAAATTGTCCGCAAGAAATTCAACACGCTCAACCGAAAATATTTTATCGCTCAAATTTAATTCGCAAGTCTTTCCAATTCGTCACGCCACTTTGCGGCAAGTTCTTCGTCGGGGGCAATGCCTTCGCCCAACTCGAAAATGTGAACAAGTTTTTTCGCCGCCTCGATTTTGTAAGTCAAACTGCCTTCGCCTTTTTCGAGCACCCAACCGTAAGTTCTGACGGCTTGCACGAAATTTTGTTGAACGCTGTCCGTGCCGAGAAAATACGCGTCGGCAATTCTGTAAGCGGCTTGCGCCAATCGACGAACGGATTCAGTTGGGGGAACGTAATTTGTCATGCCCGCCGCAGCTTTATATTTGCGAAAAGTGTCGTGAGTCAAGCCGACTTGCTCCTCCGCAAGTTTCGCGACGTAATATCGGGCGACGCTGTTAAATCTGTAGACCATCGGAAATTTTTCGCGGCGCGTGGCAATCGTTTCAAACTCAAGGAAAGCGTCAATTTTATCTTTTTCGGGAACGAGCCCGCGATAAATCATCAGCGCACGCTTAATCGCCGCCATATTGTAATCGAGTTCAGCAGCTTTTGAATACCAGCGAAAAGCCTCTTCGTAATTTTGTTCGATGCCGTTTTCGCCAATGTAATAAATATCGCCGATAATCGACATTGCGTCGGGCGAACCTTGTTCGGCGGCGCGCTTGTAATAGACGAGCGCACGGGCGAAATTGTTTTGCAGGACGAATTCCTCGGCGATTTGAATATTCGCGTCGGGCAAAATTTCTGCGGCACGCTCCAGCCAGGAAGTTTCTTTGGTAAGTTGTGCAATTTCAATCATGGCGAAAGCGGCGGAGTCCTCGTCGAGTTTGGCAAACCATTCTTCGGCGCGTTCGAGATTTTTTTCGGTGCCGCGTCCCGCCGCGTAATTAATTGCCGTCTGCTTGATTGAGTCGTCTTTGTTTAAGCTCGGCGGCAAAAGTTTCGCGCAAAGTTCATACCACTTAAATTTTTCGGCGGGATCTTGGGAGCTGAACGCCACGACATGCATTGCGTCAGGGTCACCGGCTTCCGCGCCGCGCCGATACCACTTCATGTGTTCGCCGCTCTGCCAGTCGCGTTCGGTACCGATACCGTCGTAAATTCGCCGTCCGACTTCGGTCATGGATTCGGCGTCGCCGGCCTCGGCCGCCATACGAAAATATTTATACGCCTTCGCCTCAAGTTCGGGGTCGCGTTTCGGCTCGGCAAAAACAGATTCAAAAGTAACCACGTCGCCGACTTTGTCGTCGTTGCCGGCGCGGGATTGTTGCGCGTAAAATTTAGCCAAAGTTTTCATTGCCGAAACGTCTCCTCTTTCGGCGGCTTTGATAAGTTGTTGTTCGTTCATAATTTAGTTCTCCTCAGTCGAAATAATTTTACGGATACGGGCGGCGATTCTGCGACGTTCAACCGCCTCAAGATAGCGCATGGTGCATTCGTTATGGCGGCGCGTGTCAAGGTTTATCGTGCGCAACAAAATATTGCCTCGGTCAATCAGATAAATTTCGTTATACATGCCGTCGATAACTTCCAAAACAAAATTGAGCGTGTCGCCGTCATTTTTCGGGACGCCTTGACTTTGTTCGCACATGTCGACAATGTTTTCCATCGACTCCGTGTCTTTAACGGTTTCCGCAAGCTCTTTGTAAATTTCAAGTGCCGCCGCGAATTCCGACTTGTCGCGCAAAAGTTCGGCGTATTCTTTCATCGCGTCGAAATGTTTGGCGTCCGCAGATTTTTTAAGCCACTGCTCGTACTGCGGCAAATTTCCTTCGTCGCGCAAGATTAGGGCAAGTTTGTACATTGCGTGCTCGTCGCCGGAATTTGCCCATTTGGTAAGTTTGTCAATCATAAATTTTACCTCCCAAGTTGAATTGATGTACTCCACTGTTGAATTAACGCGTTAATCTCCGGCAATGTCGGGTTCATGTAATATTGCTCGCCGAAAGTAAGTTGCCATTGATCTCCGCGAACTAATCGATATAACCAACCGTGACTTCTGTCGGTTTGGATTTGTACAAAAAAACTTTCGTGAACTTCGAGGCGGTGATTATTTTTTGATTTCAAATATGTTACGGTATCGACGGCGGTTTCAAATTTTCCGTTGCCCAAATAAGTTACTTCGTGCGGCGTTTTGCCATGAGTGACTCGAACGACAAAAGAGGGCTCGTTGCTCAAAATTTGAATTTCGTCGGTAAAGCCTCGCGGTCGCCAATTACGTCCCTGCCACTCACAAACAAGCTGTTCGGCACCTTCGCGGGCACGGTTAAGGTATTTGGCTTCCTGAAAATCTCTGTCGCCGTAAGCCCCGAAAAGAAACGAATAGACGCCGTAAATTATGGCGCATATGATTACGAAATTGATTACGTCCGCCCAATCGTCATTGCCGCCGCCACCACCGCCGCCGCTGTCGTCAATTTCAAAAAGTATGTAACGTTTCGCCATTGGAATTACTCCCAAAGTTTTTTGAGTTCGTCAAGCTCCAACGTGAGATTGTCAACTTTTGAGTGCAGAATTTTCAACGATTCGATAACTTTGCTCAAGTCGTCCGGCGTGTATGTGAGTTCGTCAACTTTTGCGTGCAAA
Source organism: uncultured Selenomonadales bacterium (assembly GCA_947165185.1). Taxonomy (GTDB): domain Bacteria; phylum Bacillota; class Negativicutes; order Selenomonadales; family Selenomonadaceae; genus Quinella. Next base: position 5,185 of record CAMUZL010000011.1, on the reverse strand, counting down.
CCGTTCAGCGACTCGATAATCTTGCTCAAGTCGTCGGGCTTGTCGACAGTGGGGGGACGAAGTATGTCGACGATCGGGATTTTAACTTTTTCTTTGAGCGGAATATTGCTCGGTTGACGCTCCCAATCATTATTCTCGTCGGATTTGGGCGGCAGCGGCTGAACGGGTTCGGGCTGCAGATTGATTGGCGTTTCACCATCCCAAAATTTTTTGCAAGCCTCAAACGCTTTCATCACAAGCCATTTGTAAAACGCCCATTTTGTCGGACGGGGTTTGTCTTGACTGAACCAATCATTGGAAATGTAATAGGTCACGCCTTCGCAGACGACCGCCAACTTGCTCGCGCCGCCGAAGCCGTCAGAGACAACCTCAATGTCGGATTGAAGTTTCAACTCGTCACACGGGCAGTAGTAACGCAAATTGCTTTTGTCGCACATGGGCAAATCTTCACGCCGCACGACGCCGCCCAACGGATTCATTTGACTGCAAGGTTTGTCGCCTTCACTCACGACACCGCTCAGCGGACTATTTGGAATGTCGCCTACAACTTGGTACAAGTCAATATTTTTGTCGCACCAATCTTTGTCGTTCAAATGCTCCATGTTTTCTGGAGTGATTAATCCGCAGTCTTTGAACAGATTGAACACTCGCGCCGCAAATTTCATGTTGTTATCGGGTTGACGTTTTTCGGGTTGCGGAATAAGTTTCTTAATCTCGTCAAGGCGACGTTTCAATTCCTCGCTGTCGTGCGGCGGATTTTGCTCGTCCTTATCGGAAACCACGAAATAAAAAGACGCCATAAAAATTTACTCCTTTCAAGTTAGCGAATTTGGTTGGCGCATTAATGGAAACAAAAATACGCCACGAAATTTCCTCCTTTCAAAAATTCAACATTGGCGTTTAACGATGTGGTCATAACTGAGACCGAATATAAAATTTTCACGATGTCGCAACCGAAAAGTTACGAACGAGCGAATTATACACCACAACGAAAAAAGTACAAGCCCCCCCCCGTATCGTCAATAAGCTCCGCGAGATTGCAGGACGGCCTTGACGGTTTTGAACAGATACATTAAATCAATCCACACCGACCAGTTGCGAACGTACCACGTGTCCATTGCCACGCGTTCGGGATATGTCGTGTCGCTTCGGCCGGAAACTTGCCACATGCCCGTTATGCCCGGCAACACCATGTAATATTCGCGAATGTTTTTGCCGTAACGTGAGACTTCAGCTTGAACAATCGGGCGCGGGCCGACCAAACTCATTTCGCCGCGAATCACATTCAAAAGTTGCGGAAGTTCGTCCAAACTCGTGCGCCGCAAAAAACTGCCCAGCTTCGTAACACGCGGGTCGTTCGTCAATTTAAAAGTTTCGTCCCATTCGCGTTTGGCTTCGGGATTGTCGGCAAGAAATTTTTTAAACTTTTCGTCAGACCACGGCTGCATTGTTTGGAATTTGTAGCACGGAAATTTTTTGCCGGCACGCCCGACGCGTTTGTGAGCAAAAATTATTCGTCCGCGATTGTCAATCGCCACGGCAAGCGCAATTCCCAAAAGTATCGGCGAAATCATCAGCCCGCCGAAAATCGTACAGATTAAATCGAACGTGCGCTTGATTATTCGGTTCGTCGGGCTCGCAAGATTGTTGCGCAGGTTGAGCATCAAAATTTTTTCGCTGAACAGCAACGAAAGTTCCACGCTTGACATCGGAGTCCCGATTAAATCCGGCACGAACGAAATATTTTTGACGTGCGGTTGAATTTTTCCAATAAGTTCTTGCAGGCGTTCTTTATCGAGACCCGGCGCGGCAATGACGACGGTTTTGACTTTCGCCGCCCGAATTAAACTTCGCGCATTTTTCAAGCCGCCGAGTATCGGGAAATCTTTCGGCAACGTTTCCGAAACGGGATGATCGTCAATCAATCCGACAATTTTGTAACGATAACCCAAATCTTCGCGCCAAAATTTGATAACTTTTTCCGCAGTGAGTCCCGCACCGATTAAAACTATCGGCTCGTAAAAAATATTTTTCCGCTTGAGGAACTTGAGCACGGCATAACGAATCACGCAAACATTAATCAGCACGAAAATTCCAAGCAACAAAATAAAAAGTCGCGACGCTTGCCCCGACGCCTTGAGGAAGTACACCAAAATTATCGACGCAATCCAGCCGTAAAAGACCGACAAAAAAATATCGCGCATTGTGTCGACGACGGGTTTCATTTGCCGATACGAACGCGAATGCCCCAGGAAAAACAAAAAAAACAGCGGCACCCATGCATAAATATAAGTGTCGTCGTAAATGTACGTGACGCGGTTCCACGTGTCGAGCCAATCGCGCAGGCGGAAGGCAAGATGTTCGCTCAAGACAACTCCGACGTAATCGAACAGTAAAAATAAAATCGGCGGCACAAATGCGCTCAAGGTCGTCGAATTTTTTTTCGCAGTCATGTTTCGTTCCTCGTGAAATTTTTGTGGACATTGTAACATAAGCCCGCAGTTCGCGCAAAAAAATAACCGCCCGATTAGTCGAGCGGTTTTTTGTTAAAGCAATGTCAGTGATTTAAATGTCGAATTGCACGGCAGAAAGTTTGATAATACGGCGACGAAAAAAAATTACCATACAAAGCTGTCGCATTGAAAACTGCCGCAATATAACTCGCAGGTAAGTTGAAAAATCTGCCGGAATTTTGCCGAACGGTCAACTTGCGGTTATCCCTGTTGACGTTCGGCGGATTAATGACTGAGGTCGTCCGCGAAAGTTTGTTTTCTTGCCTGAGCGTGTAAACGAAAACTTCTTTTAAAAATGTGATTGGCGATTCTTTGCTCATGTTGCGAAGTTTGGTTTTGCGAGCCGGCGAAATATTTTCGTCCGCTTCAATCAAATTCATCAGCCGGTAAATCAAATCAGATGTGTCGGGGACAAGCTCTGCGACAATTTTCGTCTCAAAATATTTGTCGATTGAATTCTGCACCGATTTATCCCAAACATGTTTTCGCAACGCGTTCGGTAAATTTTTCTTTCGATTCAAGATGCGGCTGATGTCTGCCTTGTCGACGGTTAAAATTTCGCCGTTACGGTTGCGCAAATCCGCCGGTATGATGATTGCATCGAAAAGTATTTCGCACAGTTCATCATTGGAAATTTTTCGCTTGAAATATTTTTTAACGGCTTGGACATAATCCGCAACAAACATCGTGAGTGAAAAAAATTCTGTTCGCGCAGGTTGTAAAGACGTGTGGAATGCGTTCATGGCTCAAGGCGCAATTTTTTCGCCGAATGACATTCCGTTTTGTCCGACGACTGCGAAAGAACTTCAGGATTGACGACTTTGTTCATTTCTACCAAGACGATTACAAATTCGACGGCAAAGGCAACGGGATACGGTGTGCGGCGAGCCGCGAAAATTTACAACACTTATCGAATGCGGCTTTTCGGTTATTGGTACGGCACACTCGGCGGCGCGGTGATTAACAATGTTCGTTGGGGCACCGAAGAAACTTTCCAATATTGTTTTGACGGTATCGAACGAAACGGCGTCATTGCCATCGGAACTGTCGCGAGCGGATTGCGCAACATTCAGAGCCGAAAAATTTTTGAGCGCGGCTTCTTCAAAATGCTTGAGGTGCTCAGCCCTCGTATAATTATCGTTTACGGTTCGGACAAATCTCCTTGCTTTGACAGCATACGTCAAAAAATCAAGATTGTCAACTTTCAAAGCGAACGCGCCCTTGCTTTTGCGGAGGTTTCATCATGAGTAAAGGCAACAGCGGACATTTCAAAGGAACGGCGGGGGCTCGAAACGCGGGCGGCGGCTCATCTCCTCCGCTTTTCGACAACGGACATGTGACTTATGAAGGAATTGCCGCGCACCGCGAAGAATTCATGAGCAAAACCGTCGAACAAATTGCCGATATGCTCAAAGAGAACGGATACGAAATACGTATTCGCCCGTCAAATCGTCAAAATAAAGGTTCAACGGCTATGATACTTGAGATAACGAATCCATCTAAAGAACGCAACATCGACCAAGTGCAAATTTCGCCCGACGGAAGCAAACATCACGGCAATGTGCCCTACATAAAGATTAGCACGTCAAATGAAGGCTTGATTAAGGTTATCGACGGCACACGCGAACAATACAGGACTGACGGAACCGAAAAAGCGCGTCTGATTTTCAGGAGAGATAACGAATGATTGATTTAACAACGCCAATTATACCGTACGTTGGCACAGGGATTTTCAAACTGGATTCTTCGCCCGATGAAATTAAAACACTGCTCAAAGAGTATGATGTTTCTTACAACGAGGAAATAAATGTAAATCGGTACAATCCGAAAGATCCTCCGTGGATTATAATCGAAATCGTGAACGTCATGGAATTGTTCTTTGCTAAAAACAGGCTCTTTAAGATTGTTTTGAAGGGAACTTTCAGCGGGAACTTGCCAAACGGGGTAAATCTCGACACTACGCTTGATGACGCACGGAAAATTGACCCGAATCTTACTTTTGATGATTGGGATGAAATTTATATCTCAACCAACGGTTATTGGGTTGAATACGACGAAGATACGAAAAAATTATGCTGGATTGCAATTTTCATTCCGGCACTTGAGCGCGATGATTTTTTCGATTACAACTGGTGACGTAGATTTTTCCAACGCGACGTTTCAAATCATCTGGCGAAATTTTTTTCCAGCCGCGTCAGGAAAATTTTCAATGCCAAATTCGTCAGCAAAAGCAACGTGACGTTGCATCCAATTTGTTCAGCGCGTGAGATTCATTGGCGTTTCAACTCAACGAGCAAAATTCTTTTCAAGCCGCGTCAGGAAAATTTTCAATGCCAAATTCGTCAGCAAAATCACGATTGAAACTGCCGCAGCCGACTCCATCAAACGTTGCGCCTCGAATTGCGTTATCATCAACGCGAGCGGCTTCGGCGCGGGCGGTGCCAAATAACTCACCGCCGAAATCGTCATCATTGCGTTCACGAAAAAATACGCGAACATTTCGCACAGCGTGAATCGAACTTTCGGCAAAATCACGTCGCGAATTATAAATCTGCGCGGGACGCCCAAAACTTTGCCGACTGCCTCGACGTTCGCGGAAATTTTTTCCAGCGTGTTGCGCATCATCAAATACGGCGACGAAAAGAAATGCATGACGTTGACCGCCGCCAAAA